>CAZUHN010000062.1:0-13196 GCA_964620535.1 uncultured Nitrospinaceae bacterium
TCGGACGCAGGTGCAATAAAGTAATACGGGGAAAGAAAACAGGGAAAGAAGAAAAGAAGGCGGGGAAACAGGAAACAGAAAGCGAGAGGGAGCGATAGCGATGGACGCTGCAACGGACAAGACGGCTATTCAGGTGACTGAGAAGGCCGTGGAGAACATGAAGCGGTTCATGGCGCAGGACGGTGTGGAAGGCTCGCACGTCCGGGTCGGGGTGCGCGGCGGCGGCTGTTCAGGCCTCTCCTACGTTCTCCAGTTTGAGGGCCGGGAGAAAATCGGCCCGATGGACAAGGAGTTCGATTACGGCAGCGTCAAGCTCGTCGTGGACAAGAAGAGCTATCTCTTTCTCGCGGGAACCACCCTCGACTACGAGGACGGCCTGATGGGGAAGGGCTTCGCCTTCAAGAATCCCAACGCCCGCCAGAGCTGCGGGTGCGGGGAGAGCTTCTCGCTGTAGCGCCCCACCCAGGGAACGCGGCGCGCCCCGTCCGGAAAGGCAGGCGTGACGCGTTTTTTCTTGAGGGCACGGCGAGAGAGGGTTCCGGAATGAGCGGATCGTGCAAGACGGTTGAGGCGTTCCCGGTTTTCGATGCGGAGGGGCGCATCCGGCCCGTCCCGGTGGAGCTGGATCCCTTCGCCTTCTTCGGCCTCTCTCGCCGGCTGGGGATCGACGAAGCGGCCCTCGAGGCGAAGTACTATGAACTGAGCCGCAAGCTCCACCCCGATTTTTTCACGAACGCGCCCGCCGCCGAGCGTGTCCGCAGCCTGGACGCCGCCGCCAGGCTGAACAAGGCCTACCGGATCCTCAAGGACCCCATCCGCCGATCGGTCTGCCTCGTCGAGCTCGAGAGCGGAAAGATGGAGGAGAACAGTGCGCGCCCCCCCGCGGACTTGCTCGAGCAGATCCTCGAGACGCAAGAGAACGTGGCCGAGCTCAAGTGCTGCGACGGGGACGACGAGCCGGACGGGATCCGCGGCCGCCTCCTCGCGGCGAAGGAGTGCTTCGAGGCCCTCCGTGCCGGCCAGCGGGCCGAGATGGAAAAACTCTCCGCGAAGTGGGACGCGGCTCTCGACGCCGGGGATCCTTCCCCCGGCGAGGCGATCGGGAAGATGCGCTCCCTCTTGAGTCTCCGGAAATACATCGAGAACGTCCTGCGCTCGGTCGAGGAAGCGCTGAAGGGATCGGCATGAGCCACATCATCGGGATCGACCTCGGAACGACAAACAGCCTCGTCGCCGTCGCCCGGGAGGGGATTCCCGCCGTCCTGGCTCCGGAGGGGGAGCGGGCCCTCCTCCCCTCGGTCGTGAACTTCCGGCCCGATCGCGTGCTGGTGGGGGAGGCGGCCCAACGGGACCGAACCGGAAACGGCCGGAACGTCGTCTTCTCAGTGAAGCGCTTCATGGGGCGCGGCTACGCCGACATCGAGGATGAGCTTCGGCACTTTCCCTTCCAGATCGATCCCGCGCAGCGGGAGGCCGTTCACGTCCGAGTCCGGGGCCGCTCCTACAGTGCCCCCGAGGTCAGCGCCCTCATCCTGCGCGAGCTCAAAGCGCGCGCCGAGCGGGCGCTCGGTGGGCCCGTCATGCGGGCGGTCATCACAGTGCCGGCCTACTTCAACGACGCCCAGCGCCAGGCTACCAAGGACGCGGGACGCCTCGCGGGCTTGGAGGTGACGCGGATCCTCAGCGAGCCCACTGCTGCCTCGCTCGCCTACGGCCTCCACAAAAGGGACCGCGGAATCGTGGCGGTGTACGACTTGGGCGGCGGGACTTTCGACATATCCCTCCTCCGCATTAAGGAAGGGATCTTCGAGGTCCTCTCGACGGGGGGCGACACCCGCCTCGGCGGGGACGACTTCGACCGGGCGATCGCCGGCCGAATCGCCCGCCGGGTGTTGGAGGAGGCCGGGATCGACCTCCTCGCCGATCCCGGCGCGGCGGGCGAGCTGGCCGTCGCCTGCGAGCGGGCCAAGCGCGAGCTCTCCGGGGCGGAGGAGGCCGGGATCGCGCTCGAAAATCCCGCCGGGCTCGACCTCTCCTGGCGCGGAGCGCTCACGCGCGCGGAGCTGGAGGAGGTCGCCCGCCCCATTGCCGGGCGCACCCTGGGCCCCTGCTGGGGCGCTCTCGCCGACGCCGGGCTCGCCCCCGGGGAGGTGGACGAGGTCGTGCTCGTGGGCGGCTCCACCCGGATGCCCCTCGTCCGCCGGATGGTGCAGGAACTGTTCGGCCAGGAGCCCCACTCCGCGCTGAACCCGGACGAGGTGGTCGCCCTCGGAGCCGCCATCCAGGCCGACATCCTGGCCGGAGGTCGGAAAGACATGCTCCTCCTCGACGTCACCCCCCTCTCGCTCGGCATCGAGACCGCGGGGGGGGCCATGGGGTGGCTCATCCCCCGCAACACCACCATCCCGGCGGACGCCCGCGAAACCTTCACCACCCTCAAAGACAACCAGACCGGCGTGGACATCCACGTCCTCCAGGGAGAGCGCGAGCTCATTGCGGACAACCGCTCTCTCGCCCGGTTCCGCCTGGCCATCGGGCCGGGCATGGCGGGGATGGCCCGCGTCGAGGTCACCTTTCTCATCGACGCGAACGGCATCCTGAGCGTCACCGCCCGGGACTTCCGCACCGGCAAATCGACCTCGGTCGAAGTCCAGCCCTCCTACGGGCTCACCGACGAGCAGGTGGAAGAGATGTTGCTCGAATCCTTCGAGCACGCTGAAGAGGATATCCGCGCTCGCCAGCTCATCGAGGCGCGGAGCGAGGCCGAGGCCGTCCTGGTCGCCACGGCCCGGGCGCTCGGCGGATACGGGTCCGGCGAGGTGGCGGGAGAAGAGCGTGTAGCGATCGAGGGCGCGGTGGCCGCCCTGGAAGAAGCCTTCCAGAACGGGGACCATTCCCTCATCCGGGAGAAGATTGAAGCGCTCAACGAAATCACAGTGCCGCTAGCCGAGCGCATGATGGACGGCGTGCTGAAGGCCACGTTTCGGAACAAGAAGGTGACCGAGGCGCTGAGCGATTAAGCCGCCGCCCCGCGGTGGCGGATATGGGGAACTGCCATAGCGAAACTTCATTTTACCGGCGAGGACAAGACGGCCGAGATCAAGGTGGGCGAGAACATCCTCGATGTGGCCGATGAGAACGGGATCGATCTCGATCACGCCTGCGGGGGCGTGTGTGCCTGCTCCACTTGCCACGTGAAGCTCCGCACCGGCGGAGACTTCTTCAACAAGGCGGAGGAGGATGAAGAAGACCAGCTTGACGCCGCGCGCGACATCGAGCTGTGTAGCCGTCTTGGCTGCCAGGCCGTTCTCGAGCGCGATACGGACGAGGTCATCGAGGTCGAGATCCCCTTCTGGAACGTAAATCTCGTCAGCGAGGGGCCCGACGCCGCCCACGCCGATCGCTGAACCGGCATTCATCCGGGGAGCGGAAAAATTGGAAAAATTCACCTGGGACGACGCCGAGGACATCGGCATCGCCTTGTTCGAGGCCTACCCGGATACCGAACCCCTCTCGGTCCGATTCACCGACCTCCACGAATGGGTGTGCAAGCTGGAGGCGTTCGGGGACGACCCCATGCAGTCCACGGAGGGAAAGCTCGAGGCCATCCAGATGGCCTGGCACGCCAATTACCAGGACGGGCGCAGGGAATGAGTTTGCTATTATCGTAACGGGCCGCGAAAAAAATCCGCCCGCCACTCTTTATTGTTTTCAACCCATTGAAAAATAAACAACAAGGCAAAAAAATTCTAGGGCGAGGGTGTATCGGGTGGCCCTACAAGGTTCCGTGAAAAAGCGTGAATCGCCGCCGGGCAGGCCTTCCGCAATTTTCCGTGAAAGAGAGGGGAAAAGATGCATGCGCAGCGAATTCGGGGGCTGTTTCGCACCCCCACCCGGGCGCTAGGCGGCGGGAAGGCCCCGGAGGGGTCCCTCGATCCACTCCTCGAGCTGGGCGAGGATCTCTCTCCGGCCGGCCTTGGTATGGGAGCTGAAAAGGATGGGGCCGGACCATCGGCCGTACAGGCCCGCCGACTGCAGGAGGAGCCGGGTGAGGGCGGCAGTGGCGGCTCGGCGGTCGCCGCTCTTGAGCTTGTCCGACTTGGTGAGGATCAGGCAGGCGGGGAGGTTCACCGCGCCGATCCATTCGAGGATGTCCAGGTCCATTTCTCCCATCCCGCGGCGCGCGTCGATGAGGACCACCACTCCCACCAGCGCTTCCCGATCGCGCAAGTATTCTTCGATTAGAGGGCGCCAGCGGCGCTTCACCGCGAGGGGAACCTGGGCGTAGCCATAACCGGGGAGGTCGACGAAGCTGAAGCGGTCGTTGACCCGGAAAAAGTTGATGAGCTGGGTCTTTCCGGGAGTGGTGCTCGTTTTGACAAGATTTTTCCGGTTCAGGAGAACATTGATGAGGGAGGATTTTCCGACGTTGCTCCTGCCGGCGAAAGCAATCTCAGGCGCTTCTCCCGGCGGCCAGCCTCCCCGGTCCGCTGCGCTGGTGATGAATTCGGCTCGCTCAATCTTCATCGGAGAACCCGGATGACTCTCAATCCGCGGCAGGGGGCGCAAAAGCATGCATGACGAGGCCAGTTCGCAGTTTTGGATAAAAGTAGGTGGACTTTTGGGGCATTCGCCCGCCCGCCCGGGCGATTTGGGTGACCGCCTCAATGGGGGTTGGATTCAACAGAAAGGCCACGCTGCAAATTCCTTCCCGCACAGCGGAAAGGGCGGCTTCGGGATCGGGCGTGAATTCTATTATGGCCTCCTCTTTGGAAACCCCAAAAGCGTCCCCTAATACTTCCGAATGAAGGCGGCTCACTTCAAGCGTTGACACTGCTGCCTCCGGGGAGTTGCTCTTTTCGACGGGGGCGTCATGCCGGCGGAGGAGATAATGCAAGGTACCACGGCCACCGGAGAGGCAAAATGCAGTTCGCTTTCCGTCAGCGCCCATGCCCTTGAGCGCCTCCGCTACGCCCGGCCCGGCGCCCGGTCCCGGATCAGGGACTTCCTGCACATCATATCGATTTCCAAGCCGCCGGAGAGCTTCGGGCAGGGAAGAGGCAGTCTTCATCAGAAGGCGATGGGTAGGCAGGACGATCATGCCGGGATCCGAAAGATTGGCAAGGCAAATCAAGAGACGATCTGCTTCTCCACCGAGGGCGGCCCCCTCCGCACGCGCCGCATCGCGCAGCCGGAGCGAGGTTTCGTAGCGGTGGTGGCCGTCGGCTATGAACACGTCGCACTCAGCGAGTGCCTGCCGGACAGTAGAGATGATCCCTTCGTCCTCGCAACGCCAGAGGGTGTGGCAAACGCTCTCTTCTTCGAAGTCGGCGACGGGAGCCATTTCCGTCGCAGGAGAAAGTGCTTTTTCGGAGGCCCTTGAAGGGTCGTCGAAAAACACAAAGACCGGCCCGAGATGGGCCCCGCATTTCCCCCAAAGCCCGTAGAGATAGCTCTTGGGTTTTGGAAATGTATGCTCGTGCGGGAATATCCGACCTTCGCCAAATCGCTCAAGACGGAGGGTGGCGAAAAAAGAGCGGCGTTCAAGTTTCGCTCCGGAAGGAACGGTAAAAATTTGGCGGTAAGGATAAAGGGCCGGCTTGGAATCGAATTTGAGAATTCCATTCTTCCGCCAAGCCGAAAGGAAGGCGGCGGCGCGCTCGATGCGTCCCTCGTCTCCGTGCTCTTCTGGGCGAATCTCGCCTTGAATTAAGCGAACAATGTTTTGCGGATGGCGTTCATGAAAAGTGCGTTGCATCTCTGCTGCGAAAAGGTCATAGGGGGGAGATGACACTTCGCCCATGCGGGCGGAGGGAACACATGCATAGCGGAGGGCAGCAAATGGATAGATTTCGACCAATGAACTTTACCTTTTGTGTTCCAATCGGAAATTGATTGATCCGGACGGGGAAAATCATAGATGGGGGGCGAACGAGGTGTCAAAGGAAAAACTTCCCCTCGCTTCCCTTTCATCTGAAAACAAAGGGTTTTCGAAATGGATCGAGGGGGTTTTTCTCAGAATTACTTGGAAGCTTACATCATGCGAGGATATCTAGGTTTCCACCCTGGGTTTGATTTTGGCCGGGCAAGCCGAGTTGTTTCAGGGGAGCTTTTGATATCCAGGCCTCGATCGCGGTGCGCGCGATAGTCTTCACGAAACGAGGCTCCTCCAAGGCGCGAGGCAATGACCGACACGACCGGCGAAGGGTCGGGTTGGGGCAACGTGCTGTCAGCCTTGCCGGCACCCACGCGCGGGAAGGCCGCAGGCTGAAATCCGTTGCCAATGCCATTTACTCCCATTTCCTTCTCCTTATTTTCAGAATTGTTCGCTTGTAAATTTCAATAGCCTTGCAGAACAATCTACGGCTTTCATTGTTTAGTCGCACAACCAGTACCACAAACAGGAAGACCGGTAACGTCAATTTTGTTAAAAAAATGCAACCAACTCCCTATTGTGTTCACCTCAACAAGAAAGTCTGCTGAAGGGCAAAATGACGACCGGCGTCGGTCAATTTGCCATCGCTTTTTCATAGAATGGAACATGCGGGCGGATACAATTCGCATTGTTGACCTGACCGCATCGCTGATCTAACTTTTCGGGAGGCACTAATAATTTCTTCACAAACCTTTTGGCCGTTAGGAATTTACCAAAGCCTTCATGCGAAGGTATTCAATTGAAAAAACGTCAAATGAGACAATTTAAAATTAAATGGCCAATCTGTACGATGCTCATCTTAGCTCTCTTTGTGGGGCTAGGTTATTGGAGCTACACCATGTTTACGGCTGACAAATTGGCCATAAGCAAAGACAAATCGGGGCCTTCCGTTGGCCTTCCTCCCATCGCAGATAAACTTTCATCTCACGATCCCAATTTTTTGACCGCGAAAGATCCGATAAGGTCGAGCTATCGGGGTCAACTTCCTGGCTATTTTCTGGTTGGATTTGCGTTTCTAATGACAGTAATTCTCGGAACCATCCTCTATCTTTGGTGGTCACTGCGGGAATTGGAAGGTGGAAAACGATACGGCGAAGGGGAACGGGAAAGTAATTCTCATATTCCTGAAATGGGAAAAAAGATTTAGCCGCCTCCGTACAAGTTGTTACAAGTTCGTCCGTCCAAACGCATTTATCGTTGTCATTGATCGCTTAGGCAATAAATCGATTTTCTCGATCTGAACTCTTCCCTCGGCCTTTTGCTTTCCCTGAAGCAAAATATTCGGGTTCCATGGGGATGCGCACCAGGAGTCCCCGCTCGACCGAAGGAAGTTCTCCGCCGAATGCCTGCACCATGGCGCCTAAACCTTGGCGAAAATCCCCCTGAAATGATTTGTCCGGCGGAAAGGGAAGATCCTTGCCGTCCAGGACACGCACCGTTTTCTTGAAACCCGCTTTCCGGCAAGAGAGCATTAAGGGAAAAGCATTTTTGGAAACAGTGACCATGGCCAGCGTTTTGTTCCACAAATACAAGTATCCTCTGTTATCGTTTCCCTTGCATTCCGCACCTTTAACATTCATTGTGTCGATACGGGTATCACGGACCTCCCGAAGGGTATTGCTAGCGCATCCCAGGATCTAAATCGCAATAAGACCTACCAAAAGAATTTGCATCAAGCGGCGGACAACCACCTTAATCTCCCCAGCCGATGAGATTTGGCGCCTTACGCTTGTTCCATGGCCGAGAGAAACCATTGTCCCTCTCCGCTCTGCCGTGCCCACGTCCAATATTCCACAAAATTGTCTAAATTCGTGGCGCTGCCTTCCAGAATGTTGGACGATACCTCGTCGATGACATAATCAAGGAGACTGCCCCGGTAGCGAAGGGTGATAAAGTCAAAACCCTCCTCCTGCCAAACTTCAATAGGCACCACTTCGTGGATCTGAACATTTTCGATCTTATTTATTCGACGTTCCCGGCGAAGGGCATTGAGATCGCACATACACACGTCGAATATATCTTCATCCATTAATTCTCGGACAGACTCCAAATTGCGGCTTGTCCAGGCCTCTTGGAAGCGTTGGAAATTCTTGCGAGCCTCATCAACAAAAACTTCCGGATTGAACGAGGGATCAGATGAGGCGATCAGGCGAAGGTCAGTTTCTGTGTCAGTACGAGACGGGGGATCCGGACGGGAATGTGTCGGAGACCGCACGCCCTTCCTTGGGCCAATGTCCGGTCCACGATAAAGGGGGTTCTTCTCCCCTCCCCTCCCAGGGGTATCAGCGTATCCCCCCATCCCGTAGGGATCTCCTGTCACTCGGCCGGAATTGGAATAGGCTCCTCCGTAGGCGGGCTCGGCCCTTCGCCGAAAGAAGCGCATGAGGAGAAATATCCCTCCAACAATAAGAAGAATCTCAAGCAGCCCGAATCCCCCCCCCGTACCGAATCCCCGTCCGAAAAACATTCTGCTGAGCATTCCGCCCAGCAGTATTCCCCCGAATCCTCCCCAAAACCCCCCCCCGAAAGAACCGAAAGGCCTTCGAATAGGCCTGTAAGCGGGCCGGCGGTAACTCCTGCCGAAGGCTGAGCGCCGGGAAAAACTCCGTCGAATGGGAGCAGGGCGGCGTGTAAGACCTCGTGAACCTCGAAAACCGAAACTGCGCATTCCGCCGAATCTCCGTGCGTGTACCTCATCACGGGCCCAGCGAAAGCCATCGGAACCCCAACAGGGAAGACCAATGTGCACTGGCGCGAAGAAAAGAGCGAAAAAAAGCAAAACGGCAAACTTGATCTGCATATCCACCCCAAGACAACAATCCATTATGACTTATAATATCCGATATGAAAATGACATTTCCCTTCGAACATAAAAAATCCTAATCGATCCTCATCAGTCCACAATGCTACTATTCCTCTTTTTTCCGGTGTCTTCCCGTTAACGTTTTCACCTTTGGCAGAAAAGGCGGAATTTGGCGAAGCCAAACCATCAAGGTCGGTCCTCCGCTCGAGATACTCGAAGATGTGGGCAAACTCGCCGGCGCAGGACCGATTGAAACCGTGATTCGTGGAGATGCAGTAGAAGCGGACAAGTCTCTTGGCTACGCAACCGTGAAGAGCAATGGGTTCGAAATGCATGTTCCCCTTGGAACCAAAGCCTTCGTCACATTACGTGCGGACGAGGTTATTTTATCGGTCGGTCAGGTACCAAAAATTAGCACCCGTAACGTCTGGAATGGATTGATCTCAAGGATCCACCGATTTGAAACACGAACCGTGGTAGAAGTAAATGTGGGCCAGAAAATTCTCGCCGAGGTAACGGAAGACGCCGTAATAGACTTGGCCCTAGAAGTCGGATCAAATGCATATGCCCTGATCAAAATCCGCTCCTTAAGGGCAACGGCACTTCAATAATGATTAGTTTACATCTCGGAAAAGTGTAGATGCAGGTTTGGTCGCACTTTGTTGCTATCTCGTCTGTTATAACTTCTTCTAAATTACTTTCCGGAAGATTGAAGATTAAGGCATGATCGAATAACGAGGGGAAAAACGTTGGGAAGGAGTACGCAAACAAATGCCAGAAAATAAGAGAATGCCGCTCGAGGGCGTCACCGTTATTGATCTTGGAACTTTGTTCGCCGCCCCATGGATTGCTACTTACATGGGTGATTTTGGGGCCGAGGTAATCAAAATTGAACATCCCCTAGGGGATTCGCTGCGGGATTTCGCCTCCCAGAAAAAAGGTGTCTCCCTTTGGTGGAAATTAGCAGGGCGGAACAAGAAATCCGTCACCTGCAATCTCTCCACCCCCGAAGGACAAAAGATTATCAAGAAGCTTTGCGAAAAAGCAGACGTACTAGTCGAAAACTTTCGCCCCGGCACCCTGGAAAAATGGGGCCTGTCCTGGAAAGTGCTCCACTCCATAAACCCTAAGCTTATCGTTGCCAGAACCAGCGGGTTCGGCCAAGAAGGTCCCTACGCGAAACGGCCTGGTTTTGGAACCTTGGCTGAGGCCATGAGTGGTTTCGCACACATCACTGGAGATCCTAAAGGACCGCCAACTTTACCTCCCATTGCTCTTGCCGACGGTATATGCGCCCTCTCCGGCACCTACGCTGTCATGATGGCACTATACTATCGCGACGTACACGACGCGCCGGGCCAGGAGATCGACATTGCCATTTACGAACCCATCACCACAATTCTTGGTCCTCAGCCACTTGAGTTTGATCAACTCGGAATTATCCAAAATCGAACCGGAAATACCATCCCTTTTGTCGCCCCACGCAACGCTTACCAATGTAAGGATGGGCGCTACGTCGTTCTTTCCGCGAGTGCGTTAAGCATCTTCAAGCGAACTATGAACGCCGTCGGCCGCCCGGACCTCGCAGAAAACCCTAAAATGCAAACACAGGCCAGCCGCGTGGCTAACATGAAAGAACTCGATGAAGCCATCCAATCGTGGATTGGAAAGCACACCCTTGAAGAAACCGTCAAGCATTTCGAAGATTTTGAAGGCGCCCTGGGTCCTGTCTATGACGTCGCCCAGCTCATGGCGGATCCCCATGTGATCTACAGAGATACGATCACCACCGTCGAAGACGACGAGCTCGGGCCTATAAAGATGCAAAACGTAACGCCCAAACTAATAAATACGCCTGGCCGCATTCGCTGGGCCGGCCCATCCAAGGGGAAACATACCGACGAAGTGCTGGACGGCTTGGGATATTCGAAAGAGGATTTGTCACGCCTTCGTGAGAGGGGAGTCATTTAGACAACAGCCTCGCTATTTTTCCTTTCATTGGAGGCCTTCATGACTGTATTTTCGTACCATCCAGGCTACTTTGCCAGTGTAGGCGATCATGTCCATCAGGTAGAAAAGTATCAAAAAACCTACGACAGGCTCCGCGCAGCGGGAATTCCGGAGGATGCTTTCTCCCAGCCCGACCCCGCCTCTGATGAAGAAGTTGGCCTCGTTCACACGGCAGAATACATCGCCGATCTTAGAAATGGAGTACACACTTTTCGGACTCTTCCAAGTGAATTGCCGATTGGACCTGAAATTGTCAGTGCGAGCTTCCTTGCCACAGGCGGAACGATTCAGGCAGCTCGCGTAGCGTTAAACAATGGGAAGGCGCTCAATTTAACGGGTGGTTTTCACCATGCCTTTCCTGCACAGGCAGAAGGATTTTGCTACATAAACGATTTGGCCGTTGCAATCAGCGTCATGAAAAACGATGGGCTCATCCATCGGGCGGCTGTCATCGATTGCGATCTTCACCAAGGAAACGGGACAGCTTTTATATTTCAGAAGGATAAAACTGTATTTACCTTCTCGATACATCAGGAGGACATTTACCCCCAAAAGAAGAAGAGCGACATTGATGTGGGATTATACGACCTGGCCACCGATAATGATTATTTGCCTTGCATCCGAGAGAACGTGCCTAAAATTTTGGATGGACATAAACCCGATCTTGTAATTTATCAAGCAGGTGCCGATCCCTTTGCTGGCGATCAGCTGGGGACTCTGAAGTTCACGAAAGCAGGTATTCGGGAGCGTGACGAAATCGTTCTCTTCGAATGTCGGAAGAGATCTATCCCCATCGCAGGAACGCTCGGCGGCGGTTACGCCGTCAATCCGGAGGACACGGTGGATATACATTACGGGACAGCGATTAGTTTTTGGGAAGGATAAAGAAAATTTACACGATTGCTCCTCAAAGGCTGTCGTTCGTGCGATAATCTATATTATTTTAATTTATCCTCGTTATTTTTTTAATGTTTTCTGCTAAATTCGCGATTTGTGTCTATCAATATAAACTTGCTCCAAACAATAATGTCGCGCTTTTATCTTGTCTAATAACAGGACATTAAGAATTTCCCAACGCTTCCCAGTCCGTGTGTGATGACAGACGTTCACTTAAGAAAAACTCCTCATATCTACTACGGTTGGGTCATCGTGGGCCTCAGTTTTTTCACGATGGCCTTCCAGGTTTTCGCACGCTACGGCTTCGCCATTTTCCAGGTACCCCTCATCGCCGAGTTCGGATGGAACCGCGGCACGCTGAGTGGCGCGTTTGCTCTCTCCCTGTTGAGCTATGCCATTGCAGTTCCCTTCATGGGCTCTCTCCTGGAAAAAAAGGGGCCGTGCGCTGTCCTGCCCTGGGGTCCGGTTTTGGCCGGATGCGCCATGTTATTTGGTTATTTTGTCAACTCTCTTTTGCACATTTATTTACTCATGGGGCTTCTCGTTGGATTGGCCATTCCCATAAGTGGGTTTGCCACCCAGAGCGCCATCATTCCCCGTTGGTTCCTCAAGAAGCGGGGACGCGCGGTGGGAATGAGTGTGGTCGCTGGGGCGGGATTCGGCGTTCTCGTTCTTTCGCCCATCACCGAGCGCCTCATCGCCCTTTTCGGCTGGCGACACGCCTACCTGATCCTGGGGTTTTTTATTCTTCTCGTGTTGGTACCTGCCAACTTTCTCCTCATGCGCAATCGGCCTGAGGATATCGGCCAGGCTCGCGACGGCAACCCACTCCAAGAACGTGATGAATTGCCGCCGTTATCTATGGGCAAAAAAACAGACCAGGGAGTCCGCAAGGTTTTCCATTCGGTGAAAAAGGACAAAAAGTTTCGTTTATTCGTTCTCTTCGGCCTTCTTTTGGGTTTTCAGGCGAACACCATTCTCAGTCATCTTCATCTTTACCTCGTCGATACAGGCTACAATACCGCCACGGCCGCCATAATTTTCGGTTCTGTAGGATTTCTCCGCGCAGTGAGCGGAACTGCCATGGGATGGGTGAGCGACCTCATCGGAAGAGGGCGCGGGGGTGCCCTCTCGGCGATTATCGCGGCGATCGGCGTGGGGATCCTCCTGCTCCTCCCCCTTTTTGGCGGCGGGATATTTGCCGGTCTCGTTTTCGTTTTGATATATGGAACGGGGGCCGGCGGCCTAAGCGTCTGCTATTCAGCCCTTGCGGGCGATCTTTTTGAGGGACCCCGATTCGGCGTGATTATGGGCTTTTTCGAAATCAGTTACGCGCTGGGCGGCGTCGTCGGCTCTCCTTTGGCGGGCTACACGTTCGACCACACGGGAAGTTACGCGTTTCCTTTTATCCTGACCATACTGGGAATTTTGCTCTCCACATTTGTGATTCTACGGCTAGCGCCCTCCCAGAATCCGCGAACCCCTGCCCCCTAGGGCCTCATCTCTAACCGGTGGGTCGCGGCCATGTCATCGCGAGCAAATAAAATCTTC
>CAZUHN010000063.1:0-35908 GCA_964620535.1 uncultured Nitrospinaceae bacterium
ATCGCAAATCTATATGGGAAATCCGGGTATATGAAAACAAACTGTAGGGACGAGGTGACTGTCGTCTAGGGCGGAAAACCCCCAGACTTTGCCGGGTTTCTTCCGTCCGGGCGAATCCCAGCAGATCACCGAAAGCGCCCCGGCCCGGTTGGGCCGGGGCGCTTATTTTCTATAACAGACTATAACCCGATGCCTCCCCTACACCGTCAAATCACTCCCGCCGCCTCCGGCAAACAACCCTTCTCCGGATCGCATTTTGCCCAGATTTCCCCACATCGTGGCAAAATTGCGGATTTCATTGACAGCAGAAATTTATTGCTGCAAATTAGGACCATACCAGAGAACAATCATCGCGGCGGAACCGACCAATACTTTTTTTACTCCAGGCGAAGTAGGAATCTTTCTGCTTGAAACGTTACTTGGGTACTGTCGTTTGGAATGGGATGAACCTGTTCGGAGAATTACAGCCAAGCGTCCCAATCATGTTCGTCGGGAGAGAGATAGTAGAAACCGAGGGAGAAGGAATGGAACACGAATCCCGCGATCAGAGTTCCGATGCCAACGTAAAGCAGGGTGTCACGTTGAAAATACTGGTAGCTTTTATTAAATTTTATTCTGAAAGGGTGTTTTGCAGTATTTCTTGTTTGTATTGCAGAACTCGCAGCATATTTCTGGTTTATTGCACCGTTATTGGGGTTGAGGTGAAAGAGATATCAGCGCAATGTGGCAAGATGAAGAAAAATCCGGGCAATCGTCGTTCGGCCAATTCCGCCGGGGGGAGAACCAGACAACATTCCGCGGATAACGGTTCGTATCAGAATCTGGGCCGGATCATCCGGAGGATTCGCCTCCGGCAGATGCTTACGCTATAGGATTTGGCCAAGAAAACAGGGCCACCACTCAACTTCATCAGCCAGGTGGATCGGGGCGTCGGGAATTCCGCCCTCACTTCCCTAATAGCAATTTCAGACGCCCTCGGGGTGGCGGTGGGCCACTTCTTCGATCAGGCGGAACCGTCGGAGGATGTGGTCCGGGCCGCCCACCGGAAACGGCTCATCGATACACGGAACGTTACACATTTCCTTCTGACATCCCGTTTGGCCCGGCGCTTCGCCATGTACCATACGGTCCACGAACCGGGCAAATGAGGTCACGCACGAACCCCTTCAACACGAAGGAGAAGAAGCAGTTTATGCCCTAAAGGGCACCTTCGAGCTGATGCACCAGGACAAACGATACGTCCTAATAAAGGGGAATTCCATCTATTTTTCCAGACGCGACTCCCGCAACTCCAAGAACATCGGAAGACGCATTTTGGAATGCATCTGGGTGGAAAGCCCGCACAGCTTCTGATTAAGGCCGAAGCGAAAGGAGTCCGAGGATGACTAATTTTGCCCGTAAGGTGGACGTTCTCATCATCGGGAGTGAAGGAGCCGGTGCGTATGCGGCCATCAAAGCCCAAGACCGGGGCGCCAACATCCTTGTCCTCACCAAGGGACGCTTCGGAGGGGGCGGATCCACCCTGACGGGCTTGGCCGATATCGACCTCGATAGCCGGGCTTGTTGTGATCTCGGTTTCAAAGGCAACCCTGACGACAGCGAAGAGATTTTCTTTGAGGATATCCTCATCGAGGGGAGGTATATCAACAACCAAGCCCTCGTTGACGTGCACGTCCGGAACGCGGGACTCCGGGTCCGCGAACTGGTGGAGTGGGGGATACGTATTACGGATATCCTCCACACCCCGGGACACCGCTACCCGCGCGGTCTCGTCTGCTCGGGCACCGAGATCATGCGGAGGCTGCGAACTCAGGTGATTCGGCGGAAAATTCCCCTCGCCGAACACATCATGGCAACCGACCTTCTGACCCGGGATGGCCGCGTCATCGGCGCGGTGGGCCTCGACCTGTTGAAAGGGGAGTTCATCGCCATCCAGGCCAAGGCAACCATCATGGCCACTGGCGGGGCCATGGCGATTTATCCCTTCTACACGGCCCCGGAGGAATTGACCGGGGATGGCCGGGCCATGTCCCTCCGCGCCGGCGCCGAGTTCATCGATACGGAAATGACGCAGTTTCATCCATGCAATTTGCTCTTCCCCCCCATGTGGAGAGGGATCGGGTTCCCCTTCACCATCGGCCCGGCGGGCGGGTTGCGCATGCACCTCCTCAACAAGTGGGGCGAGCGGTTCATGGCCAAATGGGACTCCGAGCGAATGGAACTCAATACGCGGGACGTTCTTTCGATCGCCATTATGAAAGAGGTGCTGGAGGGCCGCGGCTCCCCGGCTGGCGGCGTCTACATGTCTTTTAACCACCTTCCCAAGAACCTGATCGACCATTTCGGTGAATGGTTCGGCGGGGGTTACCTACTGCACGAGGACTGGAAATACGAGGGCTTCGACTTCAAAGAGCTAGTGGAAAAGATGAAGAATGGGTACGCCCTGGAGTGCGGCCCGGCCAGCCATTTCTTCATGGGGGGAATTCGCATTAATCCGGATTGCGGGACCAGCCTGCCGGGACTCTATGCCTCCGGCGAGGTCGCGGGCGGGCTCCACGGCGCAAACCGGCTCTCGGGCAACGCCCTCACGCAGGTTTTTGTACAGGGAGCGGTCGGCGGCGAGTCTGCCGCGGCTTTCGCCGGGAAAACCGACTGGGTCGAACCCGACGCCAAACAAATCGAAACCCACCGGGATCGGATCGAGGCGCCGCTGCACCGTGAGGATGGGCCGGACACGTGGGAAGTGAAAGATCATCTGCGGAATTTGGCCTGGGAGAAGGTGGGGGTCATCCGGTCCGGGCAGGGGTTGGCGGAGGCGCTGGAAGAGTTCAAACGAATCCGCAAAGAGGAACTGCCCCGTCTCCATAGCAAGAGCAAGGTTCGGAAATACAACAAGGAGTGGATCGAGTGTCTCCAAATTCAGAGTATCCTGGACACCATCGAGGCAATCTCGGCCAGCGCCCTCCACCGGAAGGAAAGCCGCGGCGCCCATTACCGGACGGACGCTTCCGAATCCAACGACGCCTGGATCAAGAACATCTCCTTGCGGCGCGATGAAAGCGGGATTGCGTTGCAAGAACATCCGCTCGTCATCACCCGCATCCAGCCTGAATTAAAACCGGCCGAAGAGGAATTAGAACATGTCCGAAACGCGTAAAACAGTTCGGGTGACGGTCGTTCGCACAAATCCTGCCGAGGGGGAAGGACCCTCCGAGGTGAGCTATGACGTTCCCTACATCTTCGGGATGAGCATCAGCAACGCCTTGCAATACATCAACGCGCATTTCGACGGTGGACTCTCGCATTACCTCTCTTGCCGCAGGGGCCTTTGCGTGGGTTGCGCCATCAAAGCAAACGGGAAAAACCTACTTGCATGCGTAACGCCGGTGCCCGAGGAGGGCGACCTCCGCTTGGAGGCCGCGAAGGCCCGCACCGTCGCCACCGACCTCCTCGATGGACGGAAAGTTTCGGGCCAAATCTAGCGGCCTTTTATTTCACTCTATATAGGGCATCGAAATTCTCGACAAACTAACCGAGGAAAGGGGAAAAAATGGATCCGGATCGTTGGGAGAGAAAAGTTTTTGTCCACCAGCTGAACGAAGCGGAAATTGTCGTCGACACGAAAGACTCGAATCGCTTGATCCCCAATACGTTCCCCAAGGGGGGCGGGATGCGGCGCCTCGTCACGGGCGAAGACCTCAGTCTCCGGGCGGGATTCACCAAGATCAGCAAGGGCGAGACCATCGACACCTACTTTTGGTACGAGGAGATCTGGATCGTGTTGCGGGGAACGGGTGAGCTCACCACACACGTGCGACCGTCCACCGAGGGAACAACCAGCGAGCTCAAGCCCGAGGTTTTTGTCTATTATCCCAAAGGCTGCCACGCGTACGCTGAATGCACTTCGGATGAACCCCTCATATTCTTGTACTGCGCCGTTCCTGCATCGAAGAAAGAAGGATTTTGGATGAAATACATGACGCCCGAGGACCTAAAAGACATCGTTATCCGAGAGGAGTTCCGGGAAGAGTAACCACGCGCGGAAATCCTTTTCGCGAAGGGAAGCAAAGGTGACCGTTTCTGAATACTTGGCAGAATTTGTCGCCGGGACCGATTGCGACGCCATTCCCGGCGAGGTGATCGCCAAGGCCAAGACCTGCATCCTGGACACCCTCGGTTGCGCGCTTTTGGGGACCCGCTCTCCCTGGCGTGGCATTCTGGACTCGTATCTCCCTGCGCCGGGCGGCTCGGAGGAAGCCCGCGTCATCGGCCTTCCCATCAAAACCTCGGCGCAGAACGCTGCTTTCGCAAACGGGATTCTCTCCCACGTGGACGATCTCGACGACATCGTCTGGAGTATCGGCCATCCTTCGGTCGCCGTGCTACCCGCCACTCTGGCGCTGGCCGAGAGGGAGAACATATCGGGAAAGGAATTTCTTCTGGCCTTCGTTCTGGGCTTCGAGGTGGCGTGCCACTTGAGCCGGCACACCAACCCCGCTCACTTCCGCAAGGGCTGGCACTCCACCGCCACCATCGGGATCTTCGGCGCCGCCGCCGCCGGCGCCAGGATTTTGAAACTAGACCGGGAGCGGACAGGCTGGGCCATCGGCATGGCGGCCTGCCAGAGCGGGGGGCTGAGGGCCGATTTCGGGACCCTGACCAAGGCGCTCCACATCGGCAAGGTGGGCCAGAATGCCGCCGCCGCCGCCCTGCTGGCTCGGGCGGGGGTGGACGCGGCGAACGGCATCTTCGAGAACGAGGCGGGCTACCTCGGGGCCTACGCCGAAACGGCTGACGCAGAGGCGATGAAGTCGGGGCTCGGCGACCCCTGGACCTTTCTCGATCCGGGCGTCCTCTTCAAGCGTTATGCGTGTTGCTCGGGCAGCCACCCCGGAATCGAGGCCGTCCTGGAACTGAAGAGAAGGCACGCCTTCGGTCCGGAGAATATCGAATCTATACGAGTTTTGACGGATCTGGGGGGACCGGATATTCTTCTCTTCGACAATCCCGAAAACGCGCTTCAAGCGAAATTCAGCATGCCCTTCAGCATCGCGCTTGCGATCGCGGAGGGAGACGTTACCCCGGCGGACTTCACCGACGAGAAGGTGAAAGACCCTTTCTTAGTTTCCCTCATGGAGCGCGTTTCGATGGAGGTTGACCCCGAGTTGGCCAAGTTGGACTATTTCTGTCAGTCGGACTCGACGGTCCGCCTCCGGCTGAAGAACGGGAAAGAACTTTCGAAAAGGGTCCGGATGGCCCGCGGGAATCCGGAGGCCCCCTTTTCGGAGGCCGAGTTGGAGGAAAAGTTCTTCGCTTGCGCCCGCGGGGTGATACCGGACAGTTCGGCCGAAAAGGCCGTGGCGCTCATCCGGAATCTGGAAAATGCCTCTTCCTTGGACGAACTGACATGTCTATTATCAGCCCACCGTTAATCCTTATCGCCGGTCCTGCTGCGAGACCATTCACGCAGACCCTGTAAAGGAGAAGAAATGAGCACTGTTGATTTGATCATCAAAAACGGAGAAGTACTCACCTCGAAGGGAATCAAGCGCGCCGGGATCGCCGTGCACGACGAAGTGATTTTCGACATCGATCTGGAACAGAACCTCCCCTCGGGGAAGGAGGAGATCGACGCGAACGGCAAGATCATCCTTCCCGGCTTCATTGACAGCCACGTCCACTTCCGTGAGCCGGGCTTCGAGTATAAGGAAACCTGGGAGACTGGCTCGCGGGCCGCGGCCGCGGGCGGCGTCACGATGTGTGTCGGCATGCCGAACACCAGCCCGCCCCCGAGGGACGTTGAGGCCTGGGACCTGCACATCAAGCTCGCGAGCGAGAGTTCCTGCGTCGACTTCAATCACTGGGCGCTTCCTACCAAACTGGACCAAATCGTCCCGATCGCCGAGCGAGGAACGATCGGCTTCAAGTTTTTCATGAAACGGGCGCACTATCCCTATAATCCGGAAACCTCTATCGTAGACGATGCTGAGATTCTCCACGCGATCCAAGAGATCCGGAAAACCGGCCTTCCCCTCTGCTTCCATCCCCACAACCAGAATATCTGGGACTACAAGATCAAAAAATGGACTGATGAGGGCAGGACCGACCTAGAAACCTACGCCGAAGTCTCCTACGGTGACCACGACATCAACAATACAACCGGAATCGCCAAGATGATCATCCTGGCGAATGCCGTCGGGGTTCGCCTCCGCGTTCTACACCTCCAGGGGCGCGACCAGTTCAAGCTGGTCAAGGCGATGCGGGCGGGCGGGTACGACTTCATCAACGAGGCCAATCCGTGGGGGGTGTTCAATATCCGACCGATCACAATCACGGGCTCGGAGGAGGAATACTGGGAAGCGTTCAACGACGGCACCATCGATCTCATCGCCACCGACCACGCGCCCCACAGCCGGGAGGAGTTCGAGCAGGCGCAAAGGAACGTTCACGATTCGGTCATCGTGGCCTACCCCCAGGTGGAGCATTACATGTCGCTGTTCCTGACCGAGGTGAACAACGGAAAGATCACCCTGGAGCGGCTCTCGAAGCTTTGCTCGGAAAACGTGGCGCGCCATCTTGGCGTCTATCCCCGCAAGGGCGTCATCCAGAAGGGCGCGGACGCCGACCTCGCCATTATCGACATGAAGGAGAGGCGCTCCATCAGCGAGGATTATCCTGTCTACTCGAAGATGGGCTACTCGCCTTACGAGGGCGTTGCGGTGCAGGGGGTTCCAATCCGCACCATCGTACGGGGAAAAACCGTAATGGAGAACGGCAATATCTTGGGCAAGAAGGGATATGGAAAATACGTCTCGCCGACGAAGTAACTGCTTTTGGTTTCAAGTAACATTTCGGAGGTGTCCTCGAATTTCAAGGCCGTTATGGGAAACAATGGAAATCACTCTCGAATAAACAGGCGATCGAACATGAGGGAAAATTAACTCTGAAAATGACTAAAATTATCGAAGTCAATAATGTCGTTAAATACTATTTGACCTCGAATGGAGAGGTGATCCACGCCCTGCAGGATATCAATTTCGATATTAACGAAGGTGAGTTTGTCACCATCGTGGGTCCCAGCGGATGCGGTAAGACCACGCTCATGCTGATCTTGGGTGGTCTGCTCCGTAAGACCAAAGGCGAAGTTTTCCTTCGCAGCACACCCGTTGAAGGAACCCGGAAGGATGTCGGGATCGTGTTCCAAGCCTCGGTCCTGCTCCCCTGGCGCACCGTGCTGGAGAACTCCCTCCTTACCGCAGAGATTCTTAGCCTCGACACGACAGAGTATACGAAAAAAGCGAGAAAACTCATTGAACTCGTCGGCTTGAGTGGGTTCGAGGACAAATACCCAAATGAACTTTCGGGCGGAATGCAGCAGCGAGCCGCCATTACCCGGGCGTTGCTTCACGACCCCGCCATTTTGCTTATGGATGAGCCCTTCGGCGCCCTCGACGCAATGACGCGGGAGCAGATGAATCTGGAGTTGTTGCGGATATGGGAAGAAAGCCGCAAGACCATCTTCTTCATCACCCACAGCATACCCGAGGCGGTTTTTCTGGCAGATCGGGTTATCGTTATGAACCCGAGGCCGGGGACGATTGCGAAAATCATCGAGGTGAAGATCCCCCGTCCCAGGACCTTGCAGATGATGGGCTCGGATGAATTTGGCGCGATTACCCAGTCGGTCCGCGAATACTTCGCCCTCGGGGGTGAAATCGATTAAACGGCCTATCCACGGAGAATTGCGAATCCGGCTGCAAAACGGCTACTTGGGAGGATATCCCGCGGGGGCGGGAGGGGGGAGAACCAATATGCCTCAATATAGCGTTAATTTCATGAGGGATCCAATTATTTATTGCGGACCCCGGGCAAATAATCTCGTTCATGCTCTTATCAATCCGGACGGAAAAGGGCTAAAACGAAGTGAATCTGAAAATTGGAAGTACCGCCTAAAGCCATGGGTTTCCCCCATGGGTTGAGGCGCCTTACACATCGGCAACATGAATGGCCATGACAATAAGTCTGGAAGCAAGAGGTGTGTCCCCAAGATGAGGAATGTCCCAACTTAGGAGGAGAGGCAACATGAAGAGCAACATGAAGAGGAAATTGGTTTTGGCCACTATCTTTATTTTTGCGCTGGGTTTGGTTTCAATTCCCGGCAAGACGGCGGCAGCGGACAAGGTACGGCTTTCCTTCGCCACGACGAGCTTCGCCATTTGGTTCAATAAGATGACTCTCGGAGTGTCGAAAAGGAAGGGCGGCCTGGGGTTCTATGAAGATGAAGGGCTGGATGTGGTGATTACCGGCGCTCCCGGCAGCAGCGCCGTAGTCAAACTGGCGGGTGCGGGCAAAATAGACGTCACCGGCCCCGCCGGCTACGTCACGCTGATCACCGGTGTGGAAAAAGGCCTTCCGATCACAACGCCCTGGATCGAAACCCGGCAGAATATCTTTTTTGTCGTGGTTCCCGAAAGCAGCAAGTTTATGACCATGCGGGACCTCAAGGGGAAGACCATTGGGGTGTACTCCATGGGCAGCGACGGCGTCCCCATGGCCAAGGCCATGGCTCAAGATGCCGGATTGAACCCCAAAACAGATATCTCGGTCGCCCCCATTGGCCTAGGCGCCCAAGCGGTCAACGCCATCAAGTCGGGGCAGGTCGTCGGCGGCTCCTACTGGGATACAGGCATCGCCATGATGGAAGTTCTCGGGTTGAAATTCCGTTACATTACGACGCCGGGCGTAGCGAAGGCCGCCTATAGCTCGGGATTTCTCGCCAACACGAACTTCCTGAAGAATAAGCGCAGCGTGGCGGTCCGGTTCTTCCGTGCCATCGCCAAGTCTGACGTGTTTCTGCAGACCAACCCCGAAGCCTCTGTCAAGATCCACTGGAAGCTCTATCCCATTTCGAAACCCAAAACAGGGGATCCGGCGAAGAATCTTCGCGGCCAGACGCACATCGTCAAGGCCCGGATTCGTAACGCGAAGAAGCTCGAGGACAAATCCATCAAGTTCGGCTGGATGGACAAGAAAATCTGGCAGGATACCGTGAACTTCTACCACAAGATGGGCATGATCAAGAGCAATGTGCCCGTCGAAAAGATCTTCACCAACGACTTCATCGACGAAGGGAACAACTTCGACCACGAAAAGGTCATTCAGATGGCCAAGGACTGGAAGGAGTAAAACCGGACAAAACCTCGAATATGAGCCCGGAGCTGCGGGCTCGGCCCGCAGCTCCGGGCCTCTTCTAAAGCCCCGGGTTTCCCCGTGGTTTGAGGCGCCTTGCACATCAGCAGTATGACTGGCCATGACGAAAATCTTGGAAGTGAGAGAGTACTTCCGGGATGAGGAATGGCCCAACTTAGGGGGGGTGCAGTATGAAGAAGAGATTGGTTTTGGCTGGCATCTTTATTTTTGCGCTGGGTATGGTTTCAATTCCCGGCAAAGCGGCGGCGGCGGACAAGATTCGGTTTGCCGTGCCTACGACGAGCTACGCCATCTGGTACAACGAGATGACGATCGGCCTTCCGAAATCGAAAGGCGGCCTCGGTTTCTTTGAGGAGGAAGGGCTGGACGTTCAGGTCACGGGTGGCTCCGGCAGCAGCTCCGTGGTCAAGCTGGCGGGGGCCGGGAGCATCGATATCGGCGGTCCGGTCGGCTACGCCACGATCATTCACGCTGCCGCCAAGGGCCTTCCTGTCATCACGCCGTGGGTCCAAACCACCCAGAACATCTTCGCCATCGTTGTGCCCGAGAGCAGCCGGTTCATGAGCGTCAAGGATCTCAAGGGTCAGAAGATCGGGGTGTACTCCCCGGGAAGCGACGGCGTTCCCATGGCCAAGGCCATGGCCCAAGAAGCCGGGCTCGACCCGAATAAGGACATATCGCTCGTTCCGATCGGCCTCGGCGGCCAGGCCGTCAACGCCATCACGTCGGGGCAGGTGGTCGGCGGCTCCTACTGGGACACCGGCATCGCTCTCATGGAAGTCCTGGGCGTCAAGTTCCGCTACCTGACGACGCCGGGTGTGCAAAAGGACGCCAAGATGAGTTCGGGATACGTGATTAACACCAAATGGATGAAAAATAACCGCGCCGTGGCGGTCAGGTACTTCCGGGCCATCACCAAGGCATCCATATTTGTCCAGCACAACCCGACGGCTGCGATTCAGGTGCACTGGAAGCTATTCCCGATCTCCAAGAAGCTGGGGAAGAAAGCCGATCAGGCGCAGCAGCTTCGCGACATGACACACGTCCTGAAGGCCCGTCTGCGCTCGGTGATCCCCTACAAGGGCCCATCCACCAAGTTTGGCCGGATGGAGAGGAGCGACTGGGCGGCCACGATGGGCTTTTACGTCAAGACGGGCGCAATTGAGGCAAAGGTCGACCTTGACAAGGTGTTCACCAATGAACTGGTTGAGGAGGCGAACAAAGTCGATCATGCCCGGATTATCAAGATGGCGAAGAGTTATAAATAATTAGAGATAGGGGGTGTCTTTGTCGACCGAGGCCGCGCGCCTTGGCGGCCTCGGTCGGCTTTTCGAGGAAATAAATAAATGGCTGAACATAAGGAAATTGAAGCGCTCGGGATCGACATAAAAGATCTCGAGATCCTCGAGGAAGAGCGCACCATCGGCCTCATCACGAGCGGAAAACAAATTGCCTATATCTCGGCTGTCTTTGGCGTCACCGTGTCCATATGGGAGTTTCTCGTCTGGCTCTTTGAATACCCACAATTCATTCTTCCGCTTCCTTCGGACATCGCACTTTCCCTCTGGGGGCATCTCGTCTCCGAGGCCGACCTCTGGTTCCACATCGGATATACGATGATGGAGGTGCTGCTCGGCTTTTTCATCGGGGCGGGAATCGGCCTCATCATGGGAATCTGGATCGCCCTCTCCCATTTCGCCGAGCGTATTTTCTATCCCTACATAGTGGCTTTTCAGACGCTGCCCAAGGTGGCCATCGCGCCGCTGTTCATCATCTGGCTGGGCATCGGAATTGAATCGCGAATCGGGATCGCCGCCACGATCGCCATGTTCCCCGTCATCGTGAATACGTTCGTCGGCCTCAGGCACGTGGAGCGGGAGCGAATCGTCTTTCTCCAATCCCTTTCCGCTACAAAATGGCAGATCTTCACCAAGGTGCAGTTTCCGAGCGCCCTGCCGCTCATCTTCGCGGGCCTCGACCTCGCCATTGTCTTCGCAGTCATCGGCGCCATCGTCGGGGAGATGCTCAGCGGGCTGAACGGCCTGGGTAGCGCCATCATGCAGAAGAATTATTCGCTCGATACGGCTGGTATTTTTGCCATCCTGATCGTCCTGGGGGCAGTCGGTACTGGAAGCCATTCACTCATGCGCTGGATCCAGAAAAAATTGGTCTTCTGGAGCGAGGAGCACATCATCGTAGGAACATGATGTACCGCTTCACGTTCCCCTGAAATTTATAGATCTTCATCGAGAAAAAATAAAATATCCGAATTTCCCTCTTGGCGGTTCGCCCCGAGCGAACCATGCGCCCGGCAGCCAAGGAGAAAAATATGGATTTCGAGGAAGTCCGTCCGTTTCTGGAGAGCAATCATTGGGGCGTGGTCACCACGTTTCAATCCAACGGCGCCGCGCACTCCAGCATCGTCGTGTGCGGTGCGTATCAGGACCATGCGGCGTTTGTGGCCGTGCGCGGCGGCTCGGCCAAGGTCCGCAACTTGCGACGCGACGCGCGCTGTACGGTGTTGGCGGTGACCAAGGACTGGCACAGTTGGGTGGCCGTCGAGGGAGAGGCGAAGCTGCACGATGGGGCCAACACGGATGCCGGGAAACTCCGGCAGTTGCTCCGCGATGTCTACCGCGCCTGCGGCGACCAGGATCACCCTGACTGGGAGGAATTCGACCGGGCGATGGTGGCGCAAGAAGCCGTGGCCGTTTTGGTCCGTCCCCAAAGGGTTTTTGGCCAGATACGGTAGCGGAGTGCTAAAGTTTTCCCTGGACGTGAAACCGCGCAGGCTCTCCTTCCGGCTCCAGAAACGTATTAGAAAAAAATCCGAGAAAAGCGTTTGCCAGCGTGTATAGTCCCGGGCGAGCCTTTCTCCCCCGACATCTTAGTTGCTCGGGAAACACAAGGAACTTCAACGCGGACCGGTGTAGGATGGATACATAGTCATGGTTCACCCATTGAGGGGGGGCGTACTCCGAGCAAATCGGCAGGCGCCGCGAGTTTTCTCCCATCGGGGAAACCCTCCCCGCGGAATGAGGGGTTAAGGTGGGGCCAGCGGCCAATGCCGCATGGTTCATAACGCTTGGGCCGTGGGCATTGCCCCGGGCCATCAGGAGAAAGATGTGGATACGCGCGTCGGAATCGTGGGGGTCGGATTCATGGGCCAGGCCTATTCGGCCAACCTGCTCAAGGCCGGCTTCACCGTCCAAGGCTACGACATCGATCCCGCACGAATGGATCAACTCAAGGAGTGCGGTGGCATCCCGGTCGACTCGCCGGCGGCGGCCGCCCGAGGGGTTCGCCTGTTGGTGACCTCACTGCTGAACAACAACATCGTGCGCGAAGCGGCCCTGGGGCCGAACGGCTTCGCCGAGGGCGTGAAAGAAGGGCTTATCATTGCCGACACCTCGACCTCCCTTCCCGAAGAGGTCCAGGTCCTCGGGGCCGACCTCGCTGAGCGGGGGATCCGCTACCTTGACGCCTCGGTGAGCGGCTCGGGCGCCATGGCCATGGAGAAGGACCTGGTCCTCGTCGTGGGAGGGGAGAAGGAGGACTTTGGCGCCTGCGGCGACCTTTTCGCGGCCATCAGCCGGGCAGCCTACCTCATGGGCCCCCTCGGATCGGGAACCCGGACCAAACTCATCATCAGCATCGTCCTCTACGCCAACCGCTTCGGTCTGGCCGAGGGCCTCGTCCTCGGAATGAAGGCGGGTATGGACACAGAGGCGCTCCTCACCGTCCTCAAAGACAGCGCGGCGTATTCCAAGCAGATGGACCAGAAAGGGGAAAAGATGATTCAGGGGGATACGAGCCCCGAGAGCCGCCTCACGATCTCGCTCAAGGATTCGCGCTTCATCCTGGAGCAGGGACGAAGCTTGGGCGTCCCTTTGTTCACGACGAGCCTTTATTCCCAGATCGCCCAGATCGGCGCCGAGACAGGCTACGCGGATCTGGATCCCGCCGCCCTTGTCGAGGTCCTGCGCGAGATGGCCGGCCTGCCGCGACGGAAATAGCGTCGGGTCCAAGCGGCAGGCTAGGCGCGGAGCCTAATACCCTTCCCCGAGAGGCAGCTTGACGGCCCGCCCCGTTCGGGCGGACTCCTCCATGGCGAGTGTCACTTCGAGTGTCCGGTGCGCATCCTCGGCGGTCGCCAGATGGCAGATCCGGCCCGTGGACAGATGATCGAGCCAGGCGCGCGTCTCATCGGCGATGGGCCCGTACATGTGGCCGAGGGTCCAATCCCCGGAGGAGTTGCTCCCCAGGAAGACCATCTTCTTCTCCTGGCCCGGAACGTAGGCGTGAGGGAACCCTTTTTTCGTATAGAGAATGTTCTCCTTGTGGTCCTCGTCGAAGAAGAGCACGCCATCTGTGCCCAGAATCTCCAGGCGGACGCTCTGCCCGTTGGTGGGGTAATCCTCCGGCAGGGCGTAGCACACCCCGAGGCTGACCACGGCACCGTCGGCGAAGGTGATCAGGGCCCAGCTCGCGTCGTCCGCCCTGGGGTAGCCTGCCTCCTTGAACACCACGCCGTGCCCGCGGGCGATCACCTCGACGGGAGGATTTTTCCCCATGAACCAGCACGCCATGTCCACCCAGTAGGTCAAAACGTCGATCACCGGCGTAGCCTCGGCAGAGCGTTGGAGAATCTGGAAGGCCTGGGCCCGCGTGTTGTACACCCTGCCGGTCCCCCCCAGAATCCGGCCCAGCCGACCTTCCAGAATTTGTTCCTTTCCCATGAAGTAGCGCCGCTTGTAGCGCATGATATAGCCCACGCGAAGGTCCACCTTTTTCCGATCGGCGGCCGAGATGACCCGGTCGGCGTCCTCCAGTGTCATGGCGATGGGCTTTTCTACAAGGACGGGCTTCCCCAGCTCGATTGCCTGGAGGACGGGCTCGACGTGGGCGGGTTCGGACGTGGAGACGATGACGGCGTTCACCTCGGGTCGGGCGATGACCTCCTCGTTGTCCCCCGAGACCAGGTCCGCGCCCACGGCCTTGCCCAACGCCTCCGCCCGCGCGGGGTCGATGTCCGAGAGGGCGAGAAAGCGCACGGCCGGATGCTGGGCCGCCAGGCGAGCACGGTGCGTCCCGATTCGACCAGATCCCACGACGGCGACGCCGAGTTCATCTCTGGTGAGACCCATCTTCTCAGACCTCCCCTCTGAAGGTGGCCTCGCGCCGGGGCCCTCGGAGGGCGCACAGAGAGTACATTCTTAAGAAAGGTGCCTTGTCCCGGTTTTTCCCCATATCCAATTTTGCTATGATTCGGCCCACTCAATCACGAATAGTGCTGCGGAAAAAATCCGTCGCGGAGGGGGGGATTGAATCTTCACGCGCCCTGACGGTTTATAGACCCCCGGGCCCCGTGCGGGAGTTCGATTCCACATTTCGCTCGGGGGAATATTGCGCGAGAAGTCCCACACTTGTCCAACCCGGTGGGGAATCCAGCGAACCGTCGTATTCTTTGAAGGAGAATCGGCACGCCCGGCCTGCGCGTGAAACCTCGATGGTGCTCCGTTCTCTGCGTTGCGGCGGATTATTTTTTATATGCAGATTTTTTCCGGCGTTGCCACCGCCTGCAGACACTGCCCACGGAACAAAGGCCAGCGCTTGCCTGCGTGGAAAACCACCGAGTTCAACCCGTTCTCGGGAAGCGGATGAGCGTTGGGGCGTTGTGGTGAAAAGACAAGCATTCGGGGGGCGGCCGGCGGCCGCCCGGATTCCATTTTCCAGGAGATAGACTATGGCCGAGAAGGTGGATTTCCTGCTCGCGGGCGGAACCGTCATCACGGTGGACCCGGAGCGACGCATCATTCGCGACGGAGCGGTGGCCATTCGGAGCAACCGCATCGCCGCCGTGGGAAAGGCGGTCGACCTCGAAAGAGAGTACACCGCGGACCGGGGCATCGACGCCAAGTGCAAGATAATCATGCCGGGCTTCGTGAATGCCCACATTCATTTCTACCACACCATCCACCGGGGCCTTGTCCCGGAAAATTTAAACGGATGGCCCTGGTCGAATTTTGTCCACGGCAACATCGCCACCCACCTTACCCCGGAGGATGAAATCTACAGCGGTCTGGGAATCCTCCTGGAGACGCTAAAGTCCGGGACCACCACGGTCATGGAAGCCGGTGTCTACGACCCTGCCATCGTCATCGAGAAGGTCTCCCAGATCGGCATGCGGGGGTTGATGGGCCGGCGCTGTCACGACCTGGGCATTTTTGGGCAGGGGAAGTCCCACCGCCTTGAGGACACCGACACCTGCATCCGCGAAAACCGCGAGTTCCTGGTGAAGTACAAGGACGGGTGCAACGGCGGCCTCATCAAGGCGTGCGTGGACATCGCCGGAAGCGGGCGGGCGACGGACCGCCTGTTCATCGAGTCGAAGAAGATGGCCGACGAGTTCGGCGTCACCTTCCACGTCCACGTAGCCATCAATTCGGACGAGGTCACTGTCACCCGACTCGCCACCGGGCACAGGCCGGTGGAACATTTGTACAAGCTGGGGGTGCTGGGGCCGAACATCGCCATGGTGCACATGATCGGCGTTCTAGGCTGGGAGATCGACATGCTGGCCGAGACGGGGGCAAACATAATCCACTGCCCCTCGACCGCGATCAAGCTTTCCTACGGCCTCTCCACGGTGGCCCGCTTTCCGGAGATGCGCGCCAAAGGGGTGAACGTGGCAATCGGAACCGACGCCTCCGATTGCTCCAACTACGCCGACATGGTGCGCCTGATGTACCTCGCGGCCGTACTTCCCAAGGACTACCGCTACGACGCGGGCGCCGGCTCGGCGGGAGATGCCATTGAAATGGCCACCATCAACGGTGCCAAGGCGCTGGGGATGGAGGACGAGATCGGATCGCTCGAAGTAGGCAAGAAGGCGGACGTTATACTCATCGGCACTAAGGACCCCGCGTGGTGCCCCATGCACAGCGAGGTACAGAATCTCGTCTATTCAGCGACGGGCGATTCGGTGGAAACGGTGTTCATCGACGGGAAAATCGTCATGGAGGATCGCGCCGTGAAAACCGTGGACGAGGAGAAGATATTGGAGAAGCTCGAGGAACTTGCGGTCAAGATGCGCGCCAAGAGCGGCCTGGAGTTTCCCGAACCCTGGCCGATACTCTGAGGCGATCAGGCGCCCCTCGTATCTTAGAAGGGCGGAGGACGGACCATATACGGATTCCGACTTCGCCACTGCCGGCGGGAGGCGATCAACGGAGCGTCTTCAATCCGACTTTTTCACCCGTTCGAACTCCTCCTTCCAGGCGTCCAAACCATTTTTGAAATAGAAGTAGTCGAAAGCGTCCGGCTGCTTCGCGACGAGGGGGCCGTAGATCTCGGGCAGCCGGTCGTGTGACTGTCCGGGCCGGCAGCCGATAGGGGTGTAGTTCCCGTCGGCGGGAGGAGGCGTCTCCATGTCCTCTTTGAGGTAGTAGCGGTTGCGCAGGAAGCGAAGCCGCTCCATGTCCAGTTCGGCATACATAATGCCGACATCGTTCCGCATGGCCAGCACTCCCTCCGGGCTCGCGATGATCCCGAGGGCGTCCTGATCCTCCGGGCGGAGGCCGATGTCCTTCCGTTCGTAGATCAGGTCCGGCATCACGACGAAGACGAGGTTTTCCGCGGCGCGAGCGCGCACGACGGCATGCCAGGTCTCCTTGAGCCGGAAGATGTTGGGTCTCATGGGCCGTCCGTTCATGGGATTGAGGAAGATCTTCGCCCCGAGGACCATCTGGATCCGGAGAAGCTCGGGGACGAAGATTTCGGAACAGATGCTCAAGCCCACCGTGCCGAACGGGGTGTCCACCACCCCGTGCAACTCGCGCTCGGAGAGACCCTTCTGGTTCGAGAAGGGGAGGACGTGCTCCTTCCCCCCGCTCAGGACGGCGTTCAGTTCCATGTGGTCGGGCTGGCGGCGCGCGTAGTTGGCCAGGATCTCCCCCTCGGTAGAGATGAGCTTCAGCGTCAGGTAGTAGGTATTCCCGAGCTCCGGATTTTCCTCTAGCTCGCCCACCACAAGGTGCACCCGGTTTTCGCGGGCCATCTCCCGCATGGTCTCCATCGGCCGGCAGGGCAGCTTCCCCCCGCTGTCCATGGGACCGCTGTTCGGCCCGGGGAATCCTTCGGAAAGCACGACAAGGTCCACTTTTTCGGCGGCGGCCTCCCGGATCATCTTCACGGCGACCTCGACGTTCTTGTACTCCTCCTCTCCGTAGTAGGAGAGGGCCTGGACCCCGGCGACTTTCACTTTCATGGCGATCTCCTCTTTCTTCAGAGAACGGCGATGGCCTCGATCTCGATGAGGAACTTCGTGGTGGCGAGCTCCTGCAGCACGCAAAGCGTGTTGGCGGGCGGCGGGGAGGCGTCATGGAAATGCTTTCCCACCAAATCACGCGCCCTCTGGGCGTCTTCCTGGCGGACGACGTAGGTGGTCAGCTTCACCACGTCGGAGAAAACAGCCCCGGCTTCGGCCAAAACATCCCGCAGGTTCTTCATCACCTGCTCTCCCTGGGCGTCGAAATCCCCCTCCCCGGCGAAGGTGCCGTCGGCCGTTCCAGCCACCTGGCCTGCCAAAAAGACGATGCGCTTCGCGCCGTCGACCGCGATGCCGTGGGAGTAGGTGCTGAAGGGCTTGTGGAGGGTCTTGGGTTGGAGGACGGTCTTTTCCATAATTTTCACCTCGCTTTGGACGTGAAAGGCGCGCGCCGGCCGGACCTTCGCCCAGGAGGCCAACCGGGACTATTCAAAAATATGAGATTCTTTCAGGACGCTAGCAGAGGGGCCGCCCGCGCTCAACGGCGGCGGGAGAGGAGGGTGGGGCGGCGAGCTCCTTCTGAAATTGGACCAGGCCGAAAGAATTTTCGATATGCTTTCGATTCCAGGCTTGGAAACCAAGAGAGAATATTCCTTGAGTATCCTGGAAAGATCCTTATTATGTCTTCTCTTTATTCCGGTCAGAATTCTCGATTTCCTCTTCTGAGTCTTTGGAGGTTTCCATGGGCAAAACCATCATTACGGCCAAATCAGTTCCCCAGTCCCTCTGTCATGCGCCCCACGCTGTCCAGGCCGGGCCGTTCGTGTTCGTCTCCGGCCTTTACGCCACCGATTTCAAGGCGGGAATCGCCGTCAAGTCGAACCCAGGTTTTCCCTTTTCCGGAAAGACCGACGTCGAGCTTCAGACTGAATACATCCTGGACAATCTCGAAAAAATCCTGAAAGCAGCCGGGACGGGCATGGACCAAGTTGTCAAGACCGAGGTGTATTTGACCGAGCCGAGCCTCCTGCCCTGGATGGAGAACGTATGGCGGGAGCGTTTCCCCAAGGACCCGCCCGCACGCACGGTGGTCGAGGTGGGCGATGATCACATCATCCCCGGCGCGCTCATCGAGGTATTCGCCATCGCCATCGTGCCCGACGCAAATACGAAAAAGGAGGTCATCTCGCCGCCGGACTACCCGGCACCCTGGGAGCACTGCTCCCCGGCCGTGAAGGCGGGGCCCTTCCTCTTTCACTCGGGTCTCCCCGCGACCGATTCCCAGACGGGCATCCCGGTCGGGAAGGACCCGGACTTTCCCCATTACCGGAGCAATCCCGAGGACCAGACGGACTACGTTCTCGGGAACATGGAAAAGTGCGCCCAAGCGGCGGGGACCACCCTTCAGAACGCCATCAAATCCCAGCTATACCACGTCGACCGGAATGATTTTCACGACATCGACAAGGTTTGGAAGGGCTACATGAACGTTCCTCCGCCCCGCAGCGCCATGGAGATCAAGGGGCTCATGGTGCCGGGAGCTCTCATGACGGCGAACCTCATCAGCCTCATCCCGGATTCGAAGCACCAGAAAAAGGAAATCCTCTACACCGATCAGTTTCATCCGAGCATGCGGACCGTGCACTTCTCCCCGGCGATCGAAGCGGGTGATTGGCTTTTCTTCGCAGGCCAGGTTGCCACCGACTTCAAGACCCCCGTCTTCGGCACCCACCCCAAGATGCCTCATTACGGCATCGACATCGAGATTCAGGCCGAATTCGTCATGAAAAACCTGAAGGAGCTACTCGAGCACTGCGGCGCCACGCTGGACGATGTGGTCGTGTCCCACATCTACCCGCTCAATGCGCGGGCGGACTACCGCGGCTTCGAGCGGGCCTACAAAAAATTCATTCCCCATAATCCGCCGGCGATGACGGTCATACCGAGCACGGGAATCATGATGTTCGGCCCGATGGTCGAGATCGATTTCATCGCCTACAAGGGGTAGAGGAGGAAGAATCCGATTTGCGGAATTTTTCGTGAATATTCCTACATCCAAGGAGCGAGAGATGAAACCCAAACCCATCAAATCGAACGCCCCCCAACCCCTCGTCAACTATACCGAGGCGTATCAGGCAGGCGACTACATATTCGCGGCGGGACAGTTGGCCAGCGACTTCAAATCCGGCGTCCCCCCCGTGGCGAAGGTCGACCCCAATTTTCCGTTCTACGGTTCAGACATCAAGAAGCAGACCGAATACATCCTCAATAACCTTCAAAAGACATTTAAAGCCGCCGGAACTTCCTTGGACAACGTCGTCAAGGCGCAGGTTTTCCTGACCGATCTCATGAACTTCAACGCCTTCGACGAGGTGTGGAAAAAGTTCTTCAAGACAGCACCCCCCCGCACCACGGTGGGAACAACGGGTCTTTTGGTGAAGGACACCCTGGTGGAGATCGATCTCATCGCGTACAAGCCGAGCAAAAGCATCACGCGCAAAACTGTGAAATCTTCCGCGCCCCAGCCTCTCGCAATCTACACCGAGGCCAACGTGGTGGGGGACCTCATCTTCGCCGCGGGCCAACTTGCGAGCGATTTCAAGACCGGCGTCCCCGCCGAGGCGAGAGTTGACTCCGCTTTTCCCTACTATGGATCGGATATCAAAAAACAGACTCGATTCATTTTGGACAATCTGAAAAAGACCTTCAAAGCCGCGGGCTCTTCGCTGGACAACGTGGTCAAGGCCCAAGTATTCATCACCGACCCGAACCTGTTCAACGGCTTCGACGAGGTCTGGAAGGAATACTTCAAGACACCTCCCGCGCGGACAACAGTGGGGACGACAGGGCTCCTGGTGAAGGACACCCTGGTAGAGATCGACCTGATCGGGTACGTTCCCCGCAAAGGACTCAAGGTGCAAAAGATCAAATCGGGCACGCCCCAGCCGGTCGCCAACTATTCGGAGGGCTTCCGGGTGGGGGATTTCGTCTTTGCCGCGGGACAGGTGGCAAGCGACTATAAGCCCGGGGTGGGGGTGCCCGAGGAGGCGGACATCGACTTCGCTTATCCCTATTACGGGTCCGACATCAAGAAACAGACCGACTACATTCTCAAGAACCTGGCCAAGACTTTCAAGGCGGCGAGCTCCTCTCTGGACAAGGTCATCAAGGCGCAGGTGTTCCTGACCGACCTCGACGACTTCAGCGAGGTGGACGAGGTGTGGAAGAAGCACTTCAAGACGCCGCCGGCGCGGACGACGATCGGGGTGCCGGCACTTCTGCTGGACGAGACCCGCATCGAGATCGACCTCATCGGCGTAGCGTAGCGGTTTTATTCACGTCCCGAAGGACCGGCCCGAGACGGGGTCCGGCAGGACAGCTTATTTCGACATTCTCCGGAAATCTCACGCGGACTCGCGAGTGGATCCTGGAAAATATTCCCATTGGGAATGGAGGGTGCGCTGCGGAAATGAGAGAGTTGTAAAACATCAAGCGGCGGCCTATAGTTTTGGGGTCCACTTCCAGGCGCGAAAATTTTCTGGCTCCCTTTGCGGCGCATAGCGGAACTAGTGCTAACAGGAGGAGTATTTCATGCCTACCCCTCCCCCTTACCCCGGATCGCGTGAACGCGGTGCCGAAGCCCTTCTGAAAGTCGCAGCCATCCAGACCGAACCCCACGTCGGGGACAAGGAACACAACAATCGCCGCGCCCTGGAACTCATCCACCAAGCGAGCGACGAAGGGGTAGAACTCATGGTTCTGCCCGAGCTCGGCAACTCGGGCTATATCTTCAACTCTCGCGCGGAGGTCGCTGAGCTGGCGGAACCCGTTCCGGACGGCCCCACCGTTCAGATGTGGATGCAAGCTGCGAAAGAGCGGAGCGTTTACATCATCGGCGGCGTCTGCGAGCGGGACGAGGATAAGTTTTTCAACGCAGCGGCCTTCGTCGGCCCCGATGGATTCGTCGGGCGCTACCGCAAGATTCATCTCTGGGACGAGGAAAAGCTCTTCTTTGAGCCCGGTGACCTCGGCCTCAACGTCTACCACATGCCCTTCGGCCGGATCGGCATCATGATCTGCTACGACGGCTGGCATCCGGAAGTGGCCCGCATCCTAAAGCTCCAGGGGGCGGATCTCATCTGCAACCCCACCTGCTGGGTTCTTGTCCCCGGAATCGTCACCCCGGATAACCCCGTGTCAGCCTATGTGCATATGGCGAGCGCCCACGTGAACAGCGTCTTCATGATCTGCGCCGACCGCTGCGGCACCGAGCGCGACTGCCCCTTTCTGGGACGGAGCACCATCGCAGGGCCGGCGGGCTTTGTGGTTCCCCCCGCCAGTTCCGAATGTGAGGAGATCACCGCCGCCGAAATCAACCTCATCGAGACACGAAGTCACCACTGGACGCAGCTTGCGAATCCGTTCGCAGACCGCAGGACGGACCTTTTCGACAGCCTGCTCGGCTACCGGCACCCGGCGGACGGCGCCAAGGCTTTCGGGCCGGCGTACGGAAAATGGTAGGCGAAAGTGGGAGCGGAGCATAATAGCTATCTTCCTAGATATTCTATGTTGCCGGCTCGAGGCTTTTTCCCCGTAAGGATGATTCGCCGATTCGCGGCCGCTGGGATCAATGGAAGGCGGAAACAGGGGGATGGCGGTCTGCCCAGGGCTTTGCATCTTCCAGCCGGGCGGCAAGACGAAAGAGCACGTCCTCTCCACCGAAACAGCCAGTGAAGTGGACCCCGATTGGAAGGCCGTCCGCATTCCAGTGGAGGGGGATGGACATGGCCGGATGACCGACGCCGTTTGCAATCGCTGTAAAGGGAGCGAAACGTCCGTCCACTTCGACCCAGTCGAGAGGGTTTTCGGCGGATGGCTCCAAGGCCCCGAGCGGAGGGGGGGGCTGGGCCAATGTCGGTGTAAGCCAAACATCATAGATATTGAAGAAGCGATCGAAATCGCGGCTGGCATTCTGGAGAACCTGCACCCCGTATAAGTGCTCGGCGGCGGTCCGGCCTCGGCCGAGTTCCTGCAGTGCCCAAGTGAGGGGCTCAAACTCCTCGCGATGGAGTGCCTTGCCGGTTTGTCTTGCCCAATGATCCAGCAGCCAGGCGTTCCCCTCCGCCCAAAGCATAAACCACGCCTGTTCCGCCTCCTGGGCGTTAAAGTCAGGATCTTCCTCCACAATATCGTGACCAAGACCTTCACAGAGTTTCGCTGTTTCATGTACCGCGCGAACACAATCCGGATGGACTTTCACACCGCTTGGAGCTCGGGTGGAGATGGCGATGCGAAGTTTCCCTGGATCCGCACCCACTTCTTCGAAATAGGAACGTTGTGGGGGAGGGGCCCAATAGGGATCACCTGAAGCCGGGCCGGAGGTGGCATCGAGGAGAGCGGCGCTGTCGCGCACCGAGCGCGTAAGGGCATGCTCGGCCACGAGGCCACTGTAGATATCTCCGAAGCGTGGACCAAGGGGATTTCGAGCGCGCGTGGGCTTAAGGCCGAAAAGGCCACAGCACGAGGACGGGATTCGGATTGATCCGCCTCCGTCGTTCCCGTGCGCCATAGGAACGATTCCAGCCGCTACGGCCGCTCCTGCGCCCCCGCTCGATCCTCCGGTCGTCCGATTGGTATCCCAAGGATTTCGGGTAGGACCAAAAAGGTGCGGCTCAGCCGTAGATGCGTTTCCGAATTCGGCGGTATTTGTGATCCCGATGATGATAAGGCCCGAGCGCTTCAACCGGGCGACAAGTTCACTGTCCTGATTCGCCACATGGTTTCGAAGAAAGGCCGAGCCTTCAGTGTGGCGGATACCGGAGCAAGTAGCAACGAGATCTTTGAGAAGAAACGGGACTCCCGCCAAAGGACTCTCGGGAAGTTTTCGCTCGGCGGCTTCGAGAGCGAGATCAAAAGTTGGGGTGATGACCGCGTTTAGAAGGGGGTTTAAGTTTTCAACTCGGCGGATGGCGCTTTCCACCAATTCGCGGGCCGTAACTTCCCCCTTGCGGACAAGTTGCGCTTGTGAGAGGGCGTCAAGGGAAACCAACTCTTTCACAGCCACCCGCATTTGAACCGGTGATTTGTCATGCTACGGCATCGAACGGAATTTTCAGAAGAAAATCCAACTTGGCGATCCTATTTTGCCAACCAGCCGCCATCCACGGGCAGGCTCACCCCATGAATAAATCTCGCCGCGTCGGAAGCAAGGAAAACCACGGCGGGCGCCACATCGGCCGGCGTTCCAATCCGCCCGAATGGCGTCGATTCCACGGCAAATTTCACGAACTCCGGGTCGACATGCAAGTCCTTGCTCATGGCAGTGGCAATTTCGCCCGGAGCAATGGCGTTCACCCGAATGCCTTCTCCTGCGAGTTCTGCGGTAAGGGCCTTGGTCATGAGTTCGACCGCGCCCTTCGTGGCACAGTAGGCCACCGATTCGGGGAAAGCCGCATGTCCGGCAATCGAGGAATTGAAAATGACGACTCCATCCGGGCGAAGATGTGGAAGCGCAAGCTGTATCATCTCGAAAGGCGCGCGCACGTGCGTCATCCATTGTCGGTCCAGGCTTTCGAGGGGAAAGGTCTCGAACGGCCCGTACTCGTGGATCCCCGCGTTGCTCACCAAAATGTTGAGAGCGCCGAAGATTTTAACCGTCTCATCGATGATCTGTTTCGGCGCGCCCGGCTTCGTTAAGTCGGCCACGAGGGGTCGGCATTCACCGCTTTCCTTTTCGATCTCGTTCGCCACGTTTTCGGTTCGTTCCCGATTTCTGCCCACGGCTACAACACGCGCGCCAGCGACGACCAGCTGCCTGGCGATCTCGGCGCCGATTCCCGAGCTCGCTCCCGTTACAACCGCGACTTTCGATGTCAGTTCAAACTGTGATTTCGCCATCTTGTTCCCCCGCAATTCTCTGTTTGCTTAATCCCACCATCTCTTTGGAGAGGCTGCGGTCAAAACTTCACATCCATCAGGCGTTACCACCACGTCCTGCTCGAATCCCGCCGCGCCGACTCCGGGGCGGCCCACCATAGCTTCTACGGCAATAGCCATTTTTTCTTTCAAAACAGTCGGTTCTCCTTTTATGAGCCAAGGCGGTTCGAGCCCGGCGCCGATTCCGTGGCCAAAGGCAGGGAATAGTTCTCCGAATTCGGTTCCAGCCGATTCCATACCCGCCTGATGGCCGGCGAAGCCGTTCTCGACCATCCACGAAGCGCCTCTTTGATACAGTGCGGCTATGGTGACACCCGGTTTCATGATTTCGATAATGCTTTCCACCACCCCGATGGGAGCTTCCAGAACTTCTCTCTGCGCTTCGGAAGGTTCTCTTCCGACAACGGTAGAACGGACAAAATCAGTATAGTAGTACTCAACCGGTCCCCAAGCGTCCACGTGGACGATGTCACCTCTCTCCAGTTTTCTTTTTGAATCCCAGGCCGGAATCCCGAACCGTTCGAAATGGTGGGAATTCGGACCCGAGGCTACGCCGACGTCGTAGGGAAACCCTCCGTTCGAGGCAAGATAACGAAGACCTTCCCCTACAAAGTCTCCCTCTGTACCTCCTTCGCGGACGGCCTCCATCATGGTCCGCATCCACTCGACACCCACGGCCGCCGCATGTTTCAAAATCCGGATCTCTGCATCACTTTTGACCATCCGGAGGGTTTCCAGAATATCGTCTGCGGGTTCCAACCGGAGGGAATGCCCCACTGTTTTTCTCATGAGCTCATAGCTACGGCAGAGAAAGCATTCTCTTCCCACGAGGCCGAGCTTGGCATCGTCCAATTTTTTTTCCTTAAGTACTTCTCCGGTTGTCTCGGCGACTCTTAATGTCGAGCGGATATCCTCGACGAATATTTGATCTTCGGGATAATCGGGCAGGTCCACGATGAGAGTAGGGTCATCATCCACCGGAAGAATAAAGGCGCTAAAAGATCGGGACGACCACTGCGTCGTTTCTGAATTGTGAGGGAAAGGAGAGTGATGGTTGGTTAAATACAGGACGTCACCGTAGTAGTCCACAGTGCTTCCGCCGCGCGACCAAACCAGAAGACCAGCGAGGCCACGCTTCCTTGCATCGTCAATCGCCTTCTGCCGGCGTTCGGCAAACTCCTGGGGAGGAATATCGAAATTACCCATGCTTCCCCTTTTGCATGTCCCCAAGTTTAATTTGGGGGATGAAGGATATGGGAAGGGAGGGATGCGGACCGCCCGAAATCATTTCAATATGGAAATGTGTGGAATAGTAAAAAAATTCCCTTCTCTTAGATATTCGATTAAATTCACATGGATTGCCTGCCACTGATATAAGAAGGCGATTGAACTGTCAAGGGTTTCATAATATATGCCCTTGAAATATTCGGTAACGGGAGGGCAGGACAGATAGATTTCCTCGACCTGTAGGTGCCGTTTTCAAAATTGTAGGAAATTAATGGATTTAAGGTTTCAGTTCCAGAATTGGACAGGGAAAATCAGGAATTATAAGGAAATTTGCTTGGCAGTCATCTGGGGAATATGGAGATTGGCAACCTCAAAATGAACTTGAATGTCGATTGGACCCATTTCTTCGGAGCGCAACCGAAATTCGCGGAATGCCAAACTTCACTTTCTCATTTGAGGTTCACCCAGACCGGGCTGCTCCACGCCTTTTCTTGATCGACTTGAACCGCCCGGATCCAGTACGTGTTCAGACCTGGCCGCGCATTAATGTCCTCAAATTCAAAACGGGTTTCCCAGGGGCCTGAAGAGGCCGGGGCGCGGCCGATCTCGATGCGCTGGCCCAATCTCCCGGCATCCACCAGTTGGGTTTGCGATAACGCTTCCCCCAACCGGCATGAAAACGCAGCGGGTTCGGTAGTTATGGCGATGTCCCCTTGGGATCCGTCAGGCTCGATGACGAACCCTCTCGAATCACCAGCCGTGTAAAGCTCCCATGAAAGCCCCGTCTCGCTGGTCACATTGATGCGGTCGCGATTCAGGATGAAAGCGACGGGTTCCGCCCGTAAGAGACGCGCCCCGGCCAGCCGGAGTTCGCCGTCCCATTTTGTAGCCCTTCCGCGCCCCCGCACCCGGGCGCCCGAGAACAGGACCCGCAGGAGATTCTCTTCCGTCCGGCCAGACACCTCTTCGCTGTAGATGCGCTCGCGGCCACGGAAAATCTCCACGCGCTCGATGGGACCCGTTCCATGAACTTCAACGGTGAGTTGGGGTAGCCCGTTTGCTTCGATCTCCTCCCCCATCCAGCATCCATTCACCGTGAAGCGAAGATAGATTCGTTCGCCGCTCGTGGCGTAGCACCTGCGGGCTTTGGCCGAATTCCAGATTGACTCCCGGGTCAGCTCCTCGGTGTAAAGCGCCGTCAGGCCGTTCCGGGACGCGAAATGGCCGACGTGCGAGCCGGGATAACAGGCTCCTGGGTGGCCATAATGATCGTCGCTTCCGCCCGCAAAGCCCACTTTCAATACTCTATCGATTGATTCCTCTATCATCCATTCGAACATGCCGTGTTTCGAGTGGACTTCGATGATCGGCTCCAACTCCGGATCGTGAAACTCGAGATTCGCCGGACGTCCCCCCACATGGGGATAACTGATGGCACGGGTACCTCTCAGAGTTTTATGGATTTTGGTGATGTGATCGCGGTCGTTAGAAATGTCGGAGAGATCGGTCTGCAACCAATGGCTACAGCGGTGGAGCGTGGCGGCTTCATCAAAGAAAAACAGTGCATGGTCCCCGCCCATGGAAGGTGTACCGGACCATTCGTAGCCCAAAAAGGTCACGAAGCGGCCCGGTTCGTTGAAGGCGCGCGTTTTCTCTTTGAGCTCTTCCATGTCATCGAGAGTAACCTCGAAACAATTGCCCTGATGCGTTGTGAACTCCAGCGCACCCACGTCACGGGCGAAACGGTAGAACTCCTCGAAACTCCCCACGCCTACGGTTCCCCCCGTCTGACCCCCGTGAAAATCGCCCCAGTGAAGGCGGGGGCCTTTGATTTGGCTTCGGATTACGACAGGATTGCTCAACGTTTCCCGACCCTTTTCGTCCTTCACCCGGACACGGGCGACGCCTTTGCCTTCGAATCGGATTTCATCGGTACGGAGAACCGCGGCCCCATTCCCGTCGAACTGGACCCTCTCCGGAAGCTGCACTTTCGCCCCTTCAGCCTCGATTTTTATCTCCTCTGCGTATCCCTCGGCGAGGTTTCCGTGCCGGTCCTCCGCTTTGATCAGAAGCCACCCCTTCTCGTTTTCGGCGGCCTCGGAAGGAATGAGTGCGACCAAACGCTCCGCTGGGCCTCCGACGATGTTGAGCTTGGGCGATTCGGGCAAAGGCTGGAAGTTTCCTGCTCCGAAGGGGTCAACGAATATCTTGAACTCGAAATGGCTCTCACCGAATGTCTGCACCTCCATGCCCGGCCCGCCGGCACTCATGTCGCCCAAAACGATGGTGATGGTGTCTCCTTCCCACAGGGAATCGTCCAACACATCGATAGTGAGCGCTTGCCTCCAGTGGCGAATGTAACCGCACCATTCAAAGCGGTGGGCAAGCCGTGCCCCCGAACAGGTACGGAGATGAACTGTCGTATAGTTCGCCGCCTTGGGTTCGTCGAACTGAATTTCGCCCCAGTCGCTCACCTGCCTGAAGGCCAATTTGATCGAACCGCGCTCGTCGATCCCCCATCTGCCCACCCGGAAGACAATCCGCCACGTGCCCAATTCTCCCGCCACGGCGTCGCCGTTCGGATCCACGGCGGCCGATCCCAACTCGTCTTTCCAGTCCTGTTGCGTCCAATCGGGTAAACGCATTCTCATCCCCTTGAAATATTCTCAAAACTCTGTTGAGAAATGAAAGTCACGAAAAAACCGGAAGCGAATTCGATCTGCATCTGTCGGTTCCCGTCAATGTAACGTACGCCAGCATTTTCTACTTGCCCAATTCCACGCCCAGTCCAGGCCGCCAAGCAAACTCGCTAATATCTAATGATAACCCATCAGGCCAGACTTATTGTCGGAACCTTTCCAGGCGGCGCGCTTTCGTCGAATGGGCGCACGGACAAGGGTTAGGCGCGTCCCCAGGCGCTTGCCCTCAAAGTAACCGCGCAGGTAGACCACCTGTCCGGCGTGCTGGGCATTGTCGGACACGATACTCACCAGCCGCACTCCCACCGTGGGCAAAGGGTTGTACTGCGGCTCATTTGAGAACGCGGTCCAGATCGGCCGTTTTCACCGTGGAAAGGTAATCCTTTCTCTGCTGGAAGGTGGCATCTTGGTAGGCGAGCAGTACCTCGGCTGACTCCACCTTGAAGGCGGTCACTTGCTCGAAGGTGTGCCCCTGGCCCGTCTCCTCATCGTTGGGCTCCATGCCGAAGCGGGCGTGCCAACCATTACCGGTCCACAGCTCGGGCAGGCCAGCCAGGTTCGAAATATGACGTCCTGCACGCGGGTCAGGTGCCAGGTGAGTCACGCCATGGAGTTGGCGCGTGAGGCGCGCGATCATCCGGCACAGCAGGTCGGGCGGCGCGCCCTCCAGCGACCGATGCAAAATGCCGTTTATCCTTTCCAGGGCATCGGCGATGAGCGCAGCGTCTTCCATGATTTTCTCCCTGGTCTATGGTATTGGCGGTACATTCGAAACGGCGGAATACGCTGGGCGGCCCGTCTGTGGCGAATTCCTAATTGTAGCCACAATTCAAGTCTTTCGCCGCCTTTTCTTTAATGGCAATCTTCCGTAACCCGTCGTGTCCAATAACTCAAACGCTCTTAGAAAATGGATTTGGTTCGTTTCATATCATTGAACAGGGCCGCCGTCCCGTCTCGCCTCAGGCCCCAATTCCGCATATTTTCGATTCTTGTCCATCTTGCATTCTTCCGAATGTAAACGTAGAACTGGATATCCACTATGGCATTTGAGCTTCATCCTGGGTCTTCTCTACGGGGTCCTGAATCCTCGGCGGAAGTCGAGTGAGGATGGGAGCCTGACGCGATGGCAGTTGAAACGGTAGGTTCTGCCTCCCGGCGTCGGGCTCATGCTCTTTCTGGTGGCGTGCTATTTCCTGGGCAGGGCCTTCGAGGAACACATTAACCCTCGCCTTCGGGAGCGATAGTGAACCTTCTTTCTGTTCAAAACTTGCAGGTGCATTTCCGCACGAGCGGCGGCTCCCTGCGCGCAGTGGACGGAATCTCATTTGACCTAGCCGATGGGGAATCGCTCGGCATGGTAGGAGAATCGGGCTGCGGCAAGACAACGATAACGAGGGCCATTCTCCAGATCCTCCCCCTCAACGGGGAGATCCACGAGGGGCGCGTCCTCTTTCGGGGCCGGGACCTTCTCGGCATGGCGCCCCAAGAGATCCGGAAGGTGCGCTGGAGCCAAATCTCGCTTGTGACCCAGAGCGCAATGAACGCCCTGGACCCGGTAGTCCGCGTGGGGTGGCAAATCGTTGAGGCCATCTGCGCGCACGAAACGTGCTCGCGCCGCGAAGCATGGAATCGTGCCGAGCGGCTTTTCGAACTCGTCGGCCTCAAGCCGGATTGGATCCGCCGCTACCCCCATGAGTTCAGCGGTGGGATGCGCCAGCGGGCGATCATCGCCATGGCCCTCGCCCTGGACCCGCCCCTCATCATCGCCGACGAGCCCACGACGGCCCTCGACGTGATCATGCAGGACCAAGTGTACGAGGAGATCGGCCGCATTCGGGGAGATGCGCGAAAGGCGCTCATCTTGATCACCCACGATATTTCGCTGGTGGCGGAGAACTGCGACCGGGTGGCCGTCATGTACGCCGGACGCATCGCCGAGATCGCGCCGACCCGGGAGATATTCTCCCACCCCATGCATCCCTACACCATCGGGCTGCAGAACGCCTTCCCCAATCTGCGGGGCGAGAGCCGCGAGCTCATCTCCATCGCAGGGGCGCCGCCCACCCTTTTGGGCCCCGCCTCCAGCTGCAGCTTCGCCCCGAGGTGCCCCTTCGCCCAGGAGCGGTGCGCGCGCGAGGTGCCTTCGCTGACGCCGGTGGGAAAGGACCACAATGTCGCCTGTCACTTCACCGAAAAGGCCGCGGAGTTCAGAGAACTGGGCCGGCACGAAAGTACGTGGGAGCGAGAGGAGACCGCCGAGAGAGAGGGGCTGGCGTGAGCGGGGCCGTCCTCGAAGTCCAAGGGTTGAAAAAATATTTCCCCCTCCGGGCTGGGTTCTTCTCTCAGGTTTTCGGCTCGCAAGAGATCTCCGTCATCCGCGCCGTCGAGAATGTGGACCTCGCCCTCGAAGAAGGAGAGGTCGTGGGGATCGTTGGAGAGAGCGGATGCGGAAAATCTACGACGGGCTTGACCCTCGTCAAGCTCTACGACCCGACAGCAGGCGAGATACGCTTCCTCGGAGAGGACGTCGCGCCCTATAAGGGTGGAAAGCTGCGGAGCTTCCGCCGCCAGGCCCAGATCATCTTCCAGGACCCCTACCAGTCCCTCAATCCGCGCTTCACCGTCTACGACGCCGTCCGCGAACCACTGACCATCCATGGCCTGGGCAAGGGGAACCAAGCGCGGGACCGTGTGCTCGAAACGCTGGAACAGGCGGGGCTTCGTCCATCCGAGCTCTTCCTCGACCGGTACCCCCACGAGCTCAGCGGGGGGCAGCGCCAGCGGGTCGCCATCGCCCGGGCCATGGTGCTGCGGCCTCGCTTCCTCGTCGCCGACGAACCGGTCTCGATGCTGGACGTCTCCATCCGGGCCGGGATACTGAAACTCCTCAGGCGCTTCAGCCGCGAGGTCGGTCTGTCGATCCTCTACATCTCTCACGACATCTCGACGGTGCGCTACCTCTGCGACCGCACGGCGGTCATGTACCTGGGTCGCCTAGTCGAGATGGGACCCACCGACAAGGTCATCGAGGGCCCGCTGCATCCCTACACCAAGGCGCTGATCTCCGCCGTGCCGCTGCCCAACCCAGAGTTGGACCGACCCCGGGTGCGCCTACCCGGTGAGGTACCCAGCTCGCTGAACCTGCCCCCCGGATGCGTCTTTCACCCCAGATGTCCCGAGGCCTTCTCGGCGTGCTCCGCAAGCGAGCCGCACTTGCTTGAAGAGAAACCAAGTCACCTCGTCTCATGCCATCTCTACGCCGAAAACCACCGAGACAAATAGAGGTCCGCGCCCCGCCAGCACCCGCGCGAGGAACAGGGAGAGCTTGAACCCCCGTCCTGGTTTTGCCCGAAAAATCGCCTCAATTTGCATAAAAACCTCCCCGTGAGGGAGATGATCTATAAACGAATGTAAAACGAAAATCAAATAAGAGTATTTCTACTCTCCAAAAGGTGGGCGATTATCATATTAACTGGGAGGCAGGTGCATGCGATAAGTCAGTAATTCGCCATGGACAGGCGGAACGGGTCGGATTTTTTATCCCGAATATCCCTCCTCCAGGAACTTCGCCCAACCACCGACCGGGATGTCCGCCAGTCCCATCTTCTCCAGGGTGATGCCTGTCTCGAAATAATCCTGCGCCATGAGAGAAGAAGCGATGCGGATGAGGGCGTCGATGTAAGGGGTCGCCACCCCCAGCGCGTTCCCGATATCCCGGATGGGGACCAAGCCGTAGCCCACGTCCTCGTGCATGTAGCGGTCATCCAGGGTGGCGGGACACTTGGTGACCTTGTTGCCCGGGGCGGCGGCCTGCTGGGCGGGGATGATCCCGCGCTCCCCGGTGGGAGGCACCGAGGTGTATTCGTGCTCGTAGAAGATCTCGGGAAAACTCTTGACCGGAATGTCCCAGCCGGTTCGCCGGTTCAGGGCACGGATGATCTCGAGCCGCTCCTCGTCGATGTCTTCGATGACCCGGCACACCGAGGGGGTGAGCCCTTCATAGTAGAAGCGGAAGCCGCCCCAGGTATGCTCGATCCAGCCCGCGTTGCACACCATGCCGGGCGGGTGCTCGATGGCGTTGAGGTCGTAGAGGGTGGTCTCGAGCACGTTCCGTGCCGGCTTCAGGACGGGATAGAGCTGCCGGACGTACGCCACCAACTCCTCGGTATCTTTGCTGGGGAAGGCGCCGGTCATGAGGTTCTTGACCTCGGTCTTGATCCAGGTCTTTCCCGGCTCGGGTGTGCGGGTCCCGTAGGTGAGGGAGCTGGTCTCTACCGAGCGCACGGGGGGGCCTCCGTACTGGCGGAGCCACCGGTGGAAGGACAGCCCCCCGCCACCCTGCCCCGGGTTGAAGAAGAGGACCTGCCCTTGCTCGAGGAGGGGGGCGAGAATTTGGGCGAAATAATCGAAGGCGTTCGTCGGGGTCGTGGTCATGATGACGTCCGCCCCCCCCACAGCCTCTTCGATCTGGTTGCTCACCTTGGCAAGCTTCATGAATCCCTCGCCCAGGACGCCGATCATCTCCAGCCCGCCCCGGTCGATGATGGGCTGCAGGGTCTGCTGGCTCCGGCTGTAGAGGTGGACGTCGAACCCACGGTTCGTGAGGTCGGCGGCTGCGGCGCACCCCCCGTTTCCCGCGCCCAGGATGGCGACGGTTTTGATCTTGTCCGTGCTGTGCATGGCCGCTCCTTCCCCTCCTAATCGATGGAATGGAACTAAGATGCGTGAAGCCTGAATCGCCGTTCCCGGACGATCAGCTCCCTTCCTCGACGTAGCGCGCCAGCTCGGCGGGCTGCATCCCGGTGATCCCCATCTTCTCCAGCGTCAGCCCCGACTCGCGGTAGGGAATCCCCGTGGCCAACGAGGCAAGGTGAATGTGCGCGTCAATGGTTGGGGTCGGCACCCCGGCAAGGCGCCCCAGTTCCGCGTACGGAACTAGCCCGTAGCCCACGTCCTCATGAATGTAGCGGTCGTCGATGGAGGAGGGCGACCTAACAGTCTTGTTTGGGCCGCTCTCCCGGCAGGCCCGGGAGATGTTCCCGCTCGCCAGGGCCTCGTCCGTCGTGAGCCCGGCGGCGTGAAAGGTTTCCAGAAAACTTCGGGTCTCCACCCCGAGCGCCACGGCGACCGCCATCCGCTCCGCGTCCACGGCGGCGGTCACCCGGCCGACCGACTCGGTCATCCCCTCGTGGTAGAAGAGAAAGTCCCCGCCCGTGCTCTCTATCCACCCAGCGTTCATCAACATACCGGGCGGGTGGAATACCGCGTTCATGTCGGAGAGCCCCGTCGTGAGCACGTTCGGGAATCTGACCGTCTCGGGGAAAATGGGGTGGATCAGGCCGAAGAGCCGGTCCGCGAGGCGGCCCGGGAAGGCCGCCCATCCGAGCTTCCGGATATAGCTCATGAGGCGAACCTTGGCGGGGTCCTGCATCCGGCAGATATAGGTCAGGGTGACCGTCTCGCAGGTCTGCACGTCCTCCCGGTACCCGGCGCCCCGGAGGGCGTGGACGAAGTGGAGGCATCCGCCCGTATGCCCCGGGTTGAGATAGACAATACGGTCCGGGGAGAGGAGAGGGGCCAGCTGGCGCGCGTAATCCGCATGCGCGACCGAGGGGACTGCCAGCATGATGAGGTCCGCCCCCTCGACCGCTTCGGCCACCTCCGTGGTCAGGTGCGCCAGCGGGACGAACGCGTTGTGCACATCGCCCTCGATCTCGATCCCGCCTTTCTCGCGCAGCGGGCGAAGGCGCTCCTCCCGTCGCGCGTGGAGCTTGACGGTGTATCCGCGCAGGGTGAGGTCCGCCGCCGCGGCGCATCCGCCATGCCCCGCGCCCAGGATGGCGATGGTCCGAATCTCGTCTCGTTTCAGCATGACCTCCACCTCAGCCCAGGACCATGAGGTCCGGCCCGAAAAGGTTCGACATGTTCTCGACCCCGTCCTTCGTGACAATGAGGTTGTCCTCCAGGTGGAACCCCATATTGCCGGACTTGTAGACGGGCTCGACCGCGAAAACCATTCCCTCCAGCAACTCGGTTTCCGTGTGCGAGGCGATGAAGGGCTCCTCGTGAAGACTCAGCCCCAGTCCGTGACCCAGGAAGCGGATGACGGGCTTCATGCCATGTTTATCGAAGGTTTCCACGAAGACCCGCCAGAGGTCCAAGGTGGTGGCGCCCGGCCGCACGGCGGAGAGAATGGCGGCCTGGGTATCCTGCATCCGCGCCCAGATGTCCTTTTGAAGCTGGCTGGCCTCACCCACCACGAAACCCTTGCCGTGGTCGGAGAGATATCCGCCCACCTCGACGAAAACGTCGATCTTCACAACCTCTCCCTTTTGGAGTTTGTAATCGCTCGGCGTTGGGTTGGAGAAGGCGCTCCGCTCTCCCGCGGCCACCTGGACCATCAGCACCCGGTCGGCCCCCTGGACGATCGCTTCGTCCACCACCCGGCGGTAGACTTCCCGTTCCGTGACCCCGGCCTTCACGTGCGGGTGGGCCTTCGCTTGGGAGAGGTCGGCGATCCGGGACGCTCTTCGCATCCGGTCCAGTTCCATCGGGGTTTTGACCATGCGCGCAAAATGGTACGCCTCGGCGCCGTGTTCCCATTGGGCGCGGGGGAGGTGCCTTTTCAGATCCTCCCACCGGTCGGCGGGTATGGCGTCCATCTCGAGCCCGATCCGGCCCTCGGCCACGCCCAGGTCCTTCAGTAGGCCCGCCAGAACCGCCATGGGATCGTCCGCGAACTCATCGTACGGGCGAAGATCCGTGATGAGGCTCCGCGTCTGCGCCTCGACGGCCTCATTCGAAGTGAGGAGGGCGCCGGCCGTTCCGTCCTTGTTGACCGCCACGGCGAACTGGCGGTTCCGCGTTCCAAGCACCTGGGATTGAATGAGGTATCCGAGCCCGTAGCCCACGTTGTCGGTCGAGTAGGCGACCATGGCGTCCAGGCTGAACTTCTCCATTGCCGCTTTGTGCCGCGCCAGAATGTGTTCGTCCATGGCTCCCTTCCTATTGAGACAGGGTCAAATGAGATTTGCGCCGGCCGACGCCGACTCTAGTCCGTCCGGTATTTGGCGAGGCGTTCCTCATCGATTTCGATCCCCAAGCCCGGCCCGTCCGGGACGATGAGGCTTCCGTTCTCGTACTTGAAGGGCTCGGCAATGATGTCGTCCGTGTAGAAGGCCCCCGCCACCTTGGTCTGTTCTCTCCCCGCAAGGGTAGTCACGGGAAATACGTTCGCCAGGGAGACGATGCCGGTCGAGGCGACGAGGTGCAAGTTGGCGGCGTTCCCCACCCCGGTCTCGGCCGAGCCGTTCACGTTGCAGACCATGCCCGCAGCTTCGGCGATGGCCGCCACTTTCTTCGCCTTGAAGAGCCCCCCCGGCTTGGTGGTGTAGAGGGAGAAGACGTCCGCGGCGCCCCTGTCCCGGATTTCGAGGATGTCCCACGGGGTCCAGGCGCTCTCGTCCGCCATCACAAGGCAGGGAACGGCCTCGCGGACCTCTGCCATTCCGTCTAGCCCCTCGACGGGCTGCTCGGCCATCGAGATGCCGTAGTCGCACATGCGCTC
>CAZUHN010000064.1:0-2310 GCA_964620535.1 uncultured Nitrospinaceae bacterium
CGCCCGCGCGGGCAAGGCGGCGCGCCACTTCCGCCCCGATTCCGCGCGAGGCCCCCGTGACGAGCGCCACCTTATCCTTGAAATAGGGCTCAGGCATATCGAGGCAATCTGCGATGCGCAGTCTTCCGCCGAAGACGCGGGCCAATAAATACAGGGCGGAATTCCATATCCGGGGAAGGAGTCAATGTCCGGTATCCGTCCTCCTTCCGCGCACTAGAAATTGGGTTATAGCACTCAGGCAAGAAGCCTTCAATTCAGGGCATTATTTCAACGCCCCGATCCGGAAAAGCGGCGAAGGGGGGTGGGGTTTCATCGAATCGGCACCCTCTGTTTGAACCCGCCCTGGGGGAAGCCTAAGATGGTCATCCACAGATTGGGGTTCGCCCCTTTTTCACGCCCAACTGGGAGCCGGAGCACTCTCATGGATTATTTGGACATCGGGGAAACCCCCCTCCTGAGAAATCCCACTCTCCTCCTCGCCTTCGAAGGATGGAACGACGCAAGCTCGGCCGCCACCTCGGCGGCCAAGTTCATCCGGGACGAGTTGGGTGGGCGGAAGTATGCCTCCATCGGACCCGATCCCTTCTACAATTTCCAGGAAACCCGCCCCGAAGTGCACCTCGACGAAACCGGGCGGCGGGTCGTCACCTGGCCGGCGAACACCTTTTACGCCTGCGAGACCCCCCAGCTTTCGCATGACATCATCGCGTTCGTCGGGGTCGAACCCCACCTGAAATGGAAAGCCTATACACAGGCCATCCTCTCCCTCATCGGACAAGGCAAAGTCAACATGGTCGTCACCCTGGGCGCGCTGCTCGCCGACGTGTACCACAGAAACGCCGTTCGAATTTCAGGATCCTCCTCCAACGATAAACTGGCGGCCCGCCTGCACCTCCAGCCCTCCCGTTACGAGGGACCGACGGGAATCGTCGGCGTGCTGAACGATACATTCCAGAAGAAACACATTCCCGCTGTGACGGTATGGGCAAACGTTCCGCATTACGTAAACGTATCCCCGAACCCGAAGGCCGCCCTGGCGCTCGTCCGGCGGCTTTCCGACCTGCTTTCATACCGCTTCGACGTCACCGAACTGGAATTCGGAGCGAACGAGTTCGACGAGAAAATCGACCGCGCATTGGAACTGAACAATTCGGTGCGGGAATACGTCGAAGAACTCAAGATCAGAAGCAAGGAGGAAGAGAAACCTGAGGAACTCCCCTCCGGCGAGGAATTGGCCCGTGAGGTGGAACGCTACCTCCGCGAGTACGGAAAGGGAAAGGGGCCGGCCGAGGCCTGAAACAATTCTATTCTTTCCAATTTTCGCGGATGGCGCGAAATTCCTTATCCAATTCCTTCAGAATTGCCATGAGAAGCGTGTCGAACTGGGTGCTCGAACCTTCCACCTTGTATTCAATCGTATTGTTGTGCGACCAGGCCCTCCTTGTACACGCGCGGGGAGGTAAGGGAGTCATATACGTTCGCCAGCGAAACGATACGGGCGGCGAGGGGAATATCGAACTCAGAGAGATTTTCGGGATAGCCTTCCCGTCCCATCTTTCGTGATGGTGGCCGGCTATCGCCACCCCGAGCGTGAGAAAGCTTTTATCCCGATCCGGGCCTGGGCCTTACGGATGGTTTCCCGCCCGATCTCGGCATGGGTTTTCATCACCGAGAACTCTTCCGGGAAAAGTTTTCCGGGCTTGAACAAAATCCCATCCGGGATTCCCACTTTTCCCACATCGTGCAGCAAGGTGGAGATATTAAGATTATCGATGTAGTCCGGCGTGAGGTGCTCGGGTACGTCGCTGCGTGAAATCAAGTTTTCCGCCAGGATACGGGCCATTTCCTGCATCCGTCGGAAGTGGCCGCCGATGTCCAGCGCGCGGGATTCCGACAGGTCGGCGAGGGAGTAAATCGAAGTCTGCGTTACCCGATCGATGTGCGCCGTCCGGGCGGCATCGGGCGCCTTCTCCAGTGCCAGGCCCAGAAGTTCGAGGCCGTTCATTCCCGGCATGGCGTAGTCGGAGACTGTCGAGTAAAACATTGATATATAAGGGTTTTTACCCTTATAGAATGATTTGGGGGGGTATGGAGGTATTTTACTCAACACCCTTTGTATTTCTTACGGACACATTCACGGGTAAGTTTTTCTGCGTCTACCATTCAAAAACGACGTTAAACTTGAAACATCGAACTTGGCAGTTCCTTTTCCGAAGGAGGCAAATCTTTCTGCCTGCCTTTATTGACTAAATTTCGCCACTTCAAAACGAATGGAGGAATTTTTGCGTACTGGTTTATTTTGAATAACCT
>CAZUHN010000065.1:0-4984 GCA_964620535.1 uncultured Nitrospinaceae bacterium
AAGAGTTCCGCTCAGCCACTGCTATCGCAGCAGAGCATCTCGAAATCCTCACGATCGATAAAACAGATTTCATTCACTACGTCATGGAAAATCCCAAGGCCGTCCTTGCCATCTTGACTGAGCTTAACTTCCGCCTACGGAGGACCAACGAGCGGCTGATTGATTCCAGCATCAGCGATTTTCCGGCTCGGCTGGCTCGGCGGTTGCTTGAACACTTTGACCGCTACGGGCAGCCGGGTGAAGAAAAGGAAACGCACATCAACTTTCGGGTAAAGCAGCAGGACCTCGCCGATATGATCAGCTCGTCGCGGGAGGACGTGAACAAATTGATCAAGGAAATTGAAGAAAAAAATCTAATTCAAAAAAAAACAAGGGGCCCATCTCCATTCCTGACATGGAGGCGCTACGTCAGTTCAAAATATACGTCTAAATCCCCTAGATGCGATTATGGTTATTCTTTTCAACACCTGATAGAATTGAATATAGAAATCTATTCAAACTTCTAACCTTCCTCCAACCGAGGAGGAGAGCACATATGGCCTTCGAGACGGTTCTTACGCAAGTCCCGTTTTTCGCCCAGCTTTCCCCCTCATCCCTCTCAGATCTGTCCAACCAGCTTCACCGGCGACGCTACGAGCGGGACCAGACGATTTTTCACAAGAACGACGAGGGCTCCGCACTCTACATCATCTTATCTGGAAAGGTGAAAATTATCCTTCCTTCCTCCGAGGGGGAAAATGTGATCGTCGCCTTACTATCCACGGGGGATTTTTTTGGAGAACTGTCACTTTTTGATAATGAGTCCCGCTCCGCGTCCGCCGTCGCGGCCGAGGCGGCGGAAATGATCACGCTCAATCAAACAGATTTCATTGGTTACATTACGGAAAATCCGAAAGTGTCCATCTCCATTCTCGCGGAACTCAGCCTCCGCCTCCGGCGAACAGATGAACTGTTAAGCGATGCCGCCTTCTGCAACCTGCCAACCCGTTTGGCGAAGCGCTTGCGCGAACTTTCAGAAAATTACGGCCAGCCCGGGCCCTCGGGCCAGATAAAGATCAACTTCAAGCTCAAGCAACAGGACCTCGCCGACATGGTCGGGTCCACCCGCGAGAGCGTGAATAAGATGCTAAAATCCTTGAAAGAGAAGGGTGTTATTTCGATTCAAAAAGGATTCATTACCATTCTTGAACCAGATTTGCTGCGCCGCCGCGCACGCTGATCCCCTTTCCGCCCGTGTCAGCCTACCTCGAAAGACTCCCAACCCGTATTTAACTGGATACGGGAAGCAGCTTATCACCCTCCCCCGAGTCGGCTCCCCAAGTTTCGTCTTATATGGTCCGCCAAAACCACAGCCATCATCGCCTCACCGATCGGCACGGCCCGTGTTGCAACGCAAGGATCGTGGCGGCCCTCGACCCGGACGGTGGCACGGTCCCCGGCGACCGTCACGGTATCCTGTTCCATGAAGATGGAGGCAGTTGGCTTGACCACGAAACGAACGACGATGGGCGCTCCGGAGGAGATGCCCCCCAAAATCCCGCCCGCGTGATTGGACCGGGGAACAATATTTCCTTTCTTTAAATCAAATGGATCGTTGTGTTGTGAACCGCGCATCGCGGCCGCGCGGAAGCCTGCCCCTATCTCGACTCCCTTTACGGCGTTGATGCTCATCATAGCCGCAGCCAGATCAGCGTCGAGCCTTCCGTAAAGAGGCTCTCCCAACCCGGGGGGAACCCCCCTCGCTACAATAGTAAGCACGCCTCCGACCGAATCGCCCCCCTTGCGAGCGGCGAGAATCGCCTCCTCCATCCTCTGTGCGGTCTTTGGGTCGGGACAGCGTACGATGTTCCGTTCGATCTCGGCCGGGTCGAAATTTTCTCCGTCCCAAACAACATCGCCAACCTGACTCGTGAACCCCTGGATGCTTATTCCTTCCCGTGCGAGAAGCTTCTTAGCGATGGCCCCGGCGACCACGCGGCAGGCCGTCTCGCGGGCGCTCGAGCGACCACCTCCGCGGTGATCCCGCCTGCCCCACTTTGCCCAATATGTAAAATCAGAATGACCAGGACGGAACCGGTCTATTAACCGCTCATACTTTGACGAATCCGCATCCTTATTGTGGATCAAAACCGAAATTGGGGTACCTGTCGTCTGGCCCTCGAATATTCCAGATAATATCTCCGGCCGATCCTCCTCTTTTCGCTGGGTGGCAATCTTACTCTGGCCTGGCCGCCGCCGGTCGAGATCTCGCTGGAGGTCGAATTCATCCAGCGGCAGGCCTGCGGGGCATCCGTCAACGACGGTTCCGATGGCAGGACCGTGGGATTCTCCCCATGTAGTGAAACGGAAGGCGACGCCAAAAGTATTAGACAAAGTGTTCAATCCTCGTCAATGAATCAGCGGTGGGACTCCAGCCATTCGCTGACCTGCCAGCCAGCCTCTTCCGCCACGGAGGCGGGGGTAGCCCCGTCAGGACAATCCACAATGATATCGCACATCTCTTCGTACTGAGGAAGTCTCTCGGCCATCATATTTTGAAATGCGACTTCGGGGTCAGTCTCACCATCCAGATAAGCGGGCCAGCCCTCACTCCGAACGCGGCGTACCAAGTCCGATTCTGGAGCGCGGAGGTAAACCACGCAATGGCCGCGAAGAGCCTTCCGGGCAGCAGGGTCCAGGGCGGCCCCGCCACCGAGAGCAATGACAAACCTCTTTCCCGCAAGAACTTTTGAAAGAAGTCCGCGCTCGAGCTTTCGAAACTCCGGCTCCCCCAGGCGCCGGAAGGCCTCACGAAACGAAACGGCACCGCCGAGAATTTTCGAGGCAGCATCCCCGACCATGCGATCCAAATCGTCAAAGCTGCAGCCGAGGCGCCCGGCCAAAAGGGGACCAACCGTCGACTTTCCGGCTCCCTTGAAACCGATCAGCACGATGTTCAAGAAATTGCGTCCCGCATCTCTTGCCCCTTCCCGCCTGTGAAGGCCGAGAACGCCTCCAGGTATCTTATAAGTGCCTTTTCGGCATGAGCGAGCAAGCCATCCTCTCCCCCCTCGGCTGCGTTCAGCCAACACACGCCGCGAATTTTCCGGAACCAGGTTCGCTGGCGTTTTGCATACCCTCGGTGGAGCTGGCAAAGGCGATCCATCAACGCTTCCGCCTCCAACTCCCCTCGAACATGGAAAAGCGCATCTGGGTATCCGAGCCCCTCGAAAGCGGGGCCACCCAAGAAGCCACCTTTCTCCAGCCGGGCCGCCTCTCCCCCAATCCCATTCGCGATCATTTCGCGGACGCGCCCTTCAATCCGCCTGGCGAGAAGCGCTGGGGGCCATTTGATCCCGATATAAAGGGGCCGGATGAATCCGCTCTCACACTCCTCGCGGCGGAGCGCCGAGATGGGCCGGCCCGTCGCCTCGAAAACCTCGATCGCCCGAATGATTCGTTTCCGATCATTCGGGTGAATTCGTACAGCCGCCTCTGGATCGATTGACTCTAGGCGCTGATGCAGAGCGGACGCACCAATTCTATCTGCCGCGTTTTCAAGCTCCTGCCGAAGGGCGGGCTGAGCGTCGGGCCCCTCGAAGAGACCCTCCAGCAGCGCCCGAATATAGAGGCCGCTCCCGCCGACCACCAGCGGGAGTCCCCCCCTCCGATACACTCCCTCAACGCTCCCCCGCGCCTCACGGGCGAAGCGGGCGGCACTGAAAACTTCATCGGGATCTGCTACATCCAGCATATGGTGGTGAACCGAGGCACGCTCGCCCGGGGTGGGCTTGGCGGTGCCGACGGATATCCCGCGGTATATCTGCCGGGCGTCCGCCCCAATCACTTCGAGGGAAACCCCCTTCTCTACCATCCGGGCGGCGAGGGAGACCGCCAATCCCGTTTTTCCCGAGCATGTGGGGCCGATGAGAACGGCTATGGGACGAGAATCTGGACCCGCTTTCACGGATTTCAAGCGGGGCTTCGTTCGACACCGGTCCACCTGTGGCACCTCAGACTTCAATCTCTTCCAGAACGGATTTGAAAGCTTCGTAATCGGCTTGCCCGAAAAGAATGAATTCGATTTTTTGGAGAGAGCCACTCCCGCCGGAGAGATGAGCCGCGGCCACCTTGAACATGATCCTAGCGGCCTCGCTCAAGGGGAAACCGCCCACGCCGGTTCCGATGGCGGGAAAAGCAATGCTGCAAAGGGAGAGGGCTTCTGCGCAACGCAAACTCGCTGCGGCACAAGACCCGATCAGCTCTTTTGAGGTTATTAGGTCCGCCCCCATGCCTGCGGCGTGAATGACATAGCGGGTTCGTAGGGCGCCTGCGCCCGTTACAACCGCCACGCCCACGCCCATCCAAAGGTGATTGTTAGCGGCGTTCACGATGGCATCGGTGTCACATTCTGAAATGTCGCCTTGGGAAAGGATAATTTGCCTTTTTCCGATTGATTTCTGATACACGGGAATGATGTCCGGCGGGCTACGCGGAAGGCCCGGTGGAGAGATTTGTCTCGCGTGTCCTTAATTTTCAGAGGAACTTTTCAAGACGCCAGATACCAGCTCGACCGCCTCCTCCACTGTGTCCGTATGACTTGCAATAGGGGCGGCCTCGCCCTTCGAGGGGAACTTGTTATCGACCATCTCCCGAAGCTCTTTCCCCGCTTTGAAGAAGGGCACCTTTTTAGGGTGAATCTGGACGGCCGCCCCTGTGCGGGGATTTCTCCCGTCACGGCTATCGCGCATACGTACCCGGAAGCTACCAAAGCCCCGCAACTCCACCTTGTCACCTTGGGCCAAGGCCCGAATGATGCTCCCGAAAACTATATTCACCACTCGTTCGGTATCTTTTTTAGTTAAGTTAATCTTCTGGGAGATCATCTCAACCAGCTCGGCCTTGGTCATGGGAACGATTTCCTCCTTGAGTTGAGGGGTTCTTATGTTCCCTTCCTCTATCTCCCTAACGGGCAGTGTAAAAACAGAATATTTCCCCCCGGCTC
>CAZUHN010000066.1:0-27329 GCA_964620535.1 uncultured Nitrospinaceae bacterium
AGATCGTGAACCTGCACTTCCAGTCGGATTTCCGCCCGGTCAGCGGCCGTTTCCGCATGAATACTGGCGATATTCGCATCGCAACCCGCGATGGCCGCGCTGATCCCCGCCAATACGCCGGGGCGATCCAAGGCCTTAACAGAGAGCGTGACGGGATGCATCACCTTTTGACTCTCCTGAACCCAACTCACATCGACCAACTGCTCGCGGTCCGACAACAGCGATCGGATATTGGGACAGACCTGGGCGTGAACCGTCACGCCCCTTCCCCGTGTTATGAAACCCACGATGGGATCGCCGGGAATGGGATCACAGCATTTTCCATAATGGATTAATACGTCTTTCTGGTCTTTCACCAAGATGCCGCCCGATGTTTTCCCCTTCACCCTATCAACGAGCCGCCGCAGGCGAGATTTCTCATGCCGCTCGTGCTCTTGAATCACATTCTCGGGCAAAAGTTTTTGGGCGACCTGCCGGGCGGACAATCGGCCGAAGCCGATGGCCGCGAATATATCCTCTTCCCCCTGAAAACCGAACACACGCAAAACTTGCAGCATCCTCTCCGGTGCCAGATAATATTCGGTCTCGACTCCGTACCGCGTCACCTCATGTTCGAGCAATTCTTTGCCAAGGCTGATCGAGCGCTTCCGCTGCGCCTGCCGGATCCAAAGGCGAATCTTTTGCTTTGCCCGGGGCGTCACCACGAACTTGAGCCAATCGCGGCCGGGCGTCCGGTGTGGATTGGTCAATATTTCGATCATGTCTCCGTTCTCGAGGCGGTGACTCAAGGGCACAATCCGGCCGTTCGCCTTGGCTCCGACGCAGTGATCGCCGATATCGGTATGAACGGCATATGCGAAATCAACCGTTGTCGCTCCGCGGGGAAAACTCTTTACTTCGCCACGGGGCGTAAAGACAAAGACCTCATCTTGAAACAGATTAAGCCTTACCGAATCGAGGAACGTCCGGGGGTCGGCTTCCTCCTGGAGGCTTTCCACTATCCTTCTCAGCCATTCAAATTTGTCGAATACCCCTTCTTCTATCTGTTCCTCCTCCTTGTACCGCCAGTGTGCGGCGATCCCGTCTTCCGCCACTCGATGCATTTCCTTCGTCCGAATTTGAAATTCCACCCGTTGGCCTTTCGGCCCGATAACGGTTGTATGCAAAGACTGATAAAGATTGCCCTTGGGAAGAGCGATGTAGTCCTTGAAGCGTCCGGGAATCGGCGTCCAAAGCGAATGGAGCATCCCAAGAATCGCGTAGCAGTCCTTCAACTCCTCCACGATAATCCGTAGTCCGCATATGTCATAAACCTGGTGAAAATCGAGGTTCTGGATCCGCATCTTCCGGCTGATGCTGGAGTGGAGTTTAAACCGGGCCGTAACAGCGCCCTTGTTTCCCGATTCTTTCATCTCCTCCTGAATGATTTGGATCAACTCCTTCAGATAGAGTTCCCGATCTGCGAGGCCTTCCTTCAGCTTCTCGTCAATCTCCTGGAACTCTTTGGAGTTGAGATGGCGAAAAGCCTCCTCGTCCAACGCTCCTTTGAGCCACCCGATTCCCAACCGGTTCGCAAGGGGGGCGTAAATCACGGCGGTTTCACGGGCGATGCGCTCCCGGCGCTTCAGGGGAAGATACTCGAGGGTTTGGGCGTTGTGAAGCCGATCGGCGAGCTTGATGAGAATGACCCGAATATCCTGTGCCATCGCGAGCAGCATCTTGCGGTAATTCTCCGCCTGGAGCGTCTGGGCGTTGCCGTAGTCGAGCTTGCTGAGTTTCGTAACCCCGTTCACCAACTCTGCGATTCGCTCGCCGAACAGGTCGCGAATCTCCTCCACGCTCGCGGAGGTGTCCTCGACCGTATCGTGGAGAAGACCCCCCACCACCGTCTCCGGATCCTGATGCATATCCGCGAGAATCCGCGCCACTTCCAAGGGGTGAATAATGTAGGGCTCGCCCGTGAGGCGGGATTGGCCGCGGTGAACTTTTGCCATGAAAATATAGGCGCGCGTGAGGATATTGCTGGAGCCCGGCGCGTACTCCTCCACCAGGTCAACGAGATCCATTATCCGCGCGGGAGGGCGGCGTGTCAGGATGGAGGGCGCCAAGCCATCTCTCCTTACCTAAAAAGACGGCAAAACCTAGATTTTCGGGGCCGCCCAAGGCGGCCCTCGGGGGGCCAGTCCCCTCTCTCCCGCCTTTTCCCGAGGAAACTTATTTTTCCTCGATAAGGACGGAAACTCCAAAAAACGCTAACCGAGAGGGAGACTGACCGTCAAGAAGGTTCCACGGGAGGGGGGATTTTCAATAATCCCCTCCCCAAGCGCAGAGGGAGCGAATTCGGGAGCGACGCCTCAGGCTAATACGCCCTGAGCGGCGAGGTCACAAAGTTGGCCATGAGGGGCGTCATATATTCGGATTCATCTTCGTGCTTGGGAACGACGATGGCGCCCTTGTTGCAAATTTCCTGACAAAGGCGGCAACCCACGCAGGTGGATTGATCCACCACCGCCACCGAGCTGTGATCACGCTCCACCAAGGAAGGGGCCATGACAATGCAGTCAAACGGGCAGATGTCAACGCACCAAATACATCCGGTGCAATTTTCCTCGATCACGTACGCTTTGGGCATCTCCTTGTGCTTGATGTTCGGGATGACGTTTCCTCCATCATCCTGAATGGCGAAGGCGGGACAGTATTTTCCGCAAACTCCACAATCAATGCACGAGGAGGGGGAAATCAAATAAATTTCCCGCGAATTCCCCGAGATCGAGTCGGTCGGGCAGACCGGCTCACAAACCCCGCAACCGATACAAGCATCGAAAATAAAATGTGGCATAGAGCTGCTTTACTCCAGGTTCAAAAGCGCCGTCTTTCACATGGGTGTGCGCAGCATCCCTCCAAATCTTACAAGAAATATCATATATATGGTGGAATCGATGTCAAGACGATCCCATATGAGTCTTAACGCACTTATATTCAATAAATTTCATCGGTTGCCCTCGCTGCTTCTTTCGGTGAAAATACACGGTGACCGAATCGAAAATTGCGGGCCACCCAAAGCGGTGGCTGGCGAAAGGGACAACCACCAATGGAAAATTTTCTTGCCATTCTCACCAAGCCGGACAACATCCCTATCGCGATAATGATACCCCTCTTGGCTTTTTTCGTATGGTGGGCATTTTCTCAAGGATTGCGTCACGACAAGAGCATCGAAAAAGGAAAGCGGGACGATATCTACGACGAGATGATCCGGTAGCCTCCCCCTTCTCTTCCTGCAGCCATAGAAGATTCCGCGAACGGAAATAGGGTTTCCCTGCTTTCGTCTCCCGCGATGGTGCGTAATTGATAATCAGTTTTCATTTCTGGTGGTGATTCGGCCGCAAAACCGCTCTCTTCCGCATTGAGAGGTGAAGGAATGCTCGAGGTCGTTTTTTTCGCCATGCTCGCCGGATTTGTCCTCATTTTTTTCGTCAAACGCACCTCCTCAAACATCGCCCTTGAGAAGGACGCCGAAAGGACGCAAGGGGACGAGGACATCCAAAACCTTCGCAAGCTGAATCCGGAGCAATTCGAATGGATTTTGAAGGAGCTTTTGGAGGGGTTCGGCCTGCGAATCGTCGAATCCCAATGGGTGAACGAAGAGGAAATAGACATTATCGCCCACAATCCCGCAAAGGTTATCGGGGGAGATTATATCGTCCATGGAATCTTGGTTCCGGAGGGCGATTTCGTCAGTTCGATACGCGTCATCGGCCTTTCGGATACCGTCCGGGCTGAGCGCGTCATGAAGGGGATTCTCATTTCAACGGGATATTTTGCCGAGGAGGTGAACAAGTACGCCGAGGGCGCCCCGATGGAACTTATCAACGTGGTCCGCTTCCGGGAACTCCTGGAAGAAAGCGGGCTTACCTGGCCAGCCTGAGAAGACGCTTCCGTTTCACGTGAATTGCCAATGTGGAGACACCGAGATTTCAGATTATGCAAGAAAATAATAGGCCGCCGAGCCGATGACGACGATGAAGACGGCGAGTTGAAACCCGCAGGCATCCCACCATAAATTCTTTTTCTGCCTGCCTTCCTGGGTCATAACATCCCCGTCTTCAGATTCTCAAATATTCAGCCACGGCGTAACGAGAACATACTTCACGTTCAAAAAAATCCTCAACCCCATTTTGATCACCAACCCCATCATCGTCATGAACAACACCGCTTTGATCCCGTATCTGACCGGCCCGACGTTGACGAGCGATTTTCGCTTCCAGAAGTACCAAGCCGGAATGGTCGCGTACCAGAGCAAGATGAAACCCGCTCCCACTGCCGCCTGGGCCCAATACAACCGGAATCCGAGCAGATAGGGTAAATCTACATTTGTAAGCGCGACGATGAGGTGCGGGTCCCACTTTTCCCAGGGAGCGAAGAAGTTCCAGCCCGGACCGCGAAGGAAGGTGCCCAGAATAACGAGAAACACCCAAAGAACCAGGAAGCCAAACATAAAGGTCAGTATTGCAAACCGGCGCTCCTTGAAAGTGTAATACCCGTTTCCCTTCGGATTCACGTCGATGAAAGGAATGGCCATCAATCCCACGATGATGAGGGAGGGCATAACCACCCCCGCTATCCAAGGGTCAAAGTAGACAAGCATCTCCTGCAACCCGAGGAAGTACCAAGGGGCCTTGGAAGGGTTCGGCGTCAGGCTAGGGTTGGCCGGCTCCTCGAGGGGGGCATCGACCACGATGGACCAAACGATCAGCAGGATGGTGACGATGATCGCGCACATGAATTCCAGGCGCATCAGATACGGCCAGACATGGATCTTGTCGTTTACTCGCTCCCAGCTCGTCCTGGGAAAATCATCGGAGGTTCCGATGACCTTATCTTCTTTCACCACCTCTTTTTCCTCTCACTGACAACTAAAGCGGACCAGAAATTCCGCCATCTTTTCGAATCCGCCAGAAGTGAACCATCATCAACACCGAAGCGATCAAAGGAATCACAATACAATGGAGCACGTAGAACCGCAGGAGAGTGGGAGGACCCACGATGGACCCACCCAGGAGGGCAGAGCGCGCATCGAATCGAGGGGTAACCCCCACAATGTCGGCAAAAGGACCCTCACTGCCGAGCAAAGGGGTCGCCCGGGCCATGTTGGTCCCCACCGTGACCGCCCATATGGAAAGCTGATCCCAGGGGAGAAGGTAGCCCGTGAAGCTGAGCAGAAGCGTCGAAGTGAGGAGCAACACCCCGATCACCCAATTGAACTCACGGGGGGGTTTGTAAGATCCCGTCATAAATACGCGCATCATGTGCAGCCAGACCGTGATCACCATGGCGTGCGCCGCCCAGCGGTGCATGTTCCGCATAAACATTCCGAACGGGGCGTCGAATTCAAGATACTTCATGTCCGCGTAGGCGTATTCCCCGACCGGTCGATAATAGAACATCAGGATAACACCCGTTACGACGAGATAAAGGAAAAGGAGGAAGGTAATCCCTCCCATACACCATGTAAATCGGATTCGGATGGCGTGACGGCGTATCTTGGTAGGGTGCAGGTGGAACCACAGGTTGTCCACCACCATCAATACGCGGTTGCGGGGCGTATCCTCATACCCGTGGCGGAATATCGACCGCCATACCTGCGAATCAAGAACGCTGCGCTTCACCTGGTCCAGGTTCAAGCGCTCTTTCATGCCTAACATACAAACCCTCCGACGGGCGCCTGGGCACCCTGCAATTCAAAGGTCATCTCACGTGAATAATTTTGAATCTGGAAGATCCCACTCGTTTTTTTCCTGGTGGAAAACTCTGCCCTTGTCGATCAGAAGCTGCCCGTCTTCTGTGAGGGTGACCTTGAATCTCTCCAAGGGCCTCGGAGCGGGACCCTCGAAATTGACCCCGCTTCGGCTGAAGCCGCTTCCGTGACAGGGACATTTGAACTTGTCTTCGGAGGAAAACCATTTCGGCGTGCAACCGAGATGGGTGCAAATGGCGCTGAGGACGTATAAATGATCCTCCTCGCGGATGATCCACACCCGCTGGCTGGCGACGAACTTGGTGCTAACGGTGCCGGTCTGGAAGTCCGAAGGGAGTCCCCCCTTGAAGGTCTTGAGAGGCTCAAACAATACTCGCGGGAAAAGGAACCGGAGGAAACCCAGCAAACTGATCGCGATGCTTCCCAGGACGGCGAACCATCCCGTATAGTTCATAAAGCGGCGGCGATCCATCCCGCTTTTTTGCCCCGCCTCCTTCTCGTACTCGGCGGGCATCTTCATCTTCGGCGCTTTCAACAAAGGGCTCATCGTCGCTTCATACCCCATTCCCCATCAAAAAATTCCAATTGTTCCGCTGGCCCAGAACCCGGAGCAACCTAAAAGAATTCCCAATCGAAAATCCGTACGCCGTCCGCCGGGGCGGCAAGATCCAATTTATTGGTTCATCCAGTGACAAAGGGGACATCCCCGAACTTTCAAGACCAAAACCCATCGATGGGAAATCACTTTTTCTTCAAATCATTCGCAATTGACACCGGGCAATTGCCCCCCAGGACGGTGGGACAAAAGACGCGAATACTCTCTCTTTATTAAGGCGGCCCAAGCGGGCTGTCAAGGCCAGGAAACCGAATTATTGTGGGTTTCACGAATTACTTGGCTCACCTGACTAGCCATGTCTCCCAGCAGGGCTCGAAGGTTTTCCGCCATCGCGTTCACAAACCCTTGAGGAGGCTTTGACTTGGACGGGCTCGAGCGCGAGAGGCGTCGCTGGAAAAGGACTTCCCCCGTTTTTCTGTCCATCACCGAGATCTCAACCTGGGCCAAGGCCGAAAATCCATTTTCCGTTGAAACTTCCTCGAAGCGCTTGACTCGCCCCCGAATCAGGTAGTCCACCCGGGGGCCGCCGGTGGCGAGAACCACCTCCTGGAAAACGTTTTTGGCCGCTAGATGATCAAGCACCCTGTCGGTAACAATCTCCTGGGGCTTCGCGCCCCATCGCTCATAGGGATAAAAATTCACACGGTAAGGATCCTTCCGATAAACCATCCGGTCGGTGCGATACACGGAGTCCGAGCGGAACTTCTCCACCCCTACCGTAACGGGAAGAACGGGTCCGTTGTTTTTCTCGGGAGAAACCGCGTAGTCGATGACATAGAACCGGGTCTGGGGTATTTCGCCGGCGCCCGGCCCACATCCCGCGGACGCCAGGACCAGCGAAAGGACCATCGTCGGGAGAATTTTTTCCGTGATGAAGCAAAGCGGCTTTTTGAAATGCAAAAACGTTTCTCCCGCTGAAAGAAGAGAATTTTCCCCAAGGTGCACTACTGAAACTCCCTCGGGGGTGTGGGCGATCGAAAAATGACCGTCGACGGATTGTCCCGCAAAGTTGTCGTGAACTGATTCAGATTTTCGGCCGTATCACGAAGGTCCGAGATGAGCAGCTGGATGTCCTCGCGGTTGCGGGCGACCATATCATCCACCTGGCTCAATATAGACTGCGCACGGGAGAGAGAGAGCCGGAAATTATCGGCGGCGGCGCTCAGCTTGTCACCGTCCGGTCCGCCGTTTAATTCGACGAAAATATTGTCGACCTGCTTTGAAATCGACCGAAAATTCAGAATAATTTCCCGAAGATCCTTGCGGCTCGAGGCCAAGAACTTATCGACCTGTTTTGCCGCGCCTTCGATGGAGGCCAGGGCCGCCGCCAAGTTCTCCTCTGTCGCGGCGAGGGATTTATTGGCCTGCGCGCCCACCCCGCCGATCTCTTTGCGGAGCGCGTCTCCGGTCTGGCTGAGTTCACCCTTCAGGTCTTCCCGCAGGGCGCCGGCCGTCTTTCCGAACTCCTTTTGCAGATCCTGGCGAACCCCCCGAATTTCCCCTTCCAACACACTTTTCACGCTCCCAAGGGCCTCTCCCCCCTGGCCCACCACTTTTTCCAACGATTCCCCCACCCGGCCGGCACTGGCGATAACCCTCCGCGCCCGGGCGACACTGACCCTTACATCCGCCAGAACCTTTGATGCATCGTCCGCCAAGGAGTTATAGGACTGCGCGGCTCGGTCAATCGTCCCCAGGGTTTCCCCCGCCTTGCGTAGGGTGCCCTGCAATTCCCTCGCGGAAGGCTCGATATTTTTTTCGAGCGTATCCGCCACGCGGGCCAGGGATGTCAGGAAACGGTTAATATTCTGTTCATTTTTCTGGCTGAGAATGTTTTCCAGCCGCTTTGCGACGCGATCGGTGGTCGAGAGAATGCTCCGCATCCCCACCCTTATGTTGTGGACGGTGGCCTTCGCTTCGCTGGAGATCAACTCGGCCGCGTCCCCGAGGTCCACCAAAATCTTGTTCAGGTTCGAGGCGACGGAATCGACCTCATTGATCACATCCTGAAAGCTCGCCGCCTCCTCTCCCTGGAGGATCTCACCCGTCTTGAGAAGGAGGGAGTCCGCAGTTCCCAGGGAGATCGCAAGGAACATCGAGCCAGTGACCCCGACCGAGGTCACCTGGATCTTGGAATTCTTCCGGACGGGAGAGCCCTTCTTCACCAAGATGACGGCCTCCATCCGGCCCGAATCGTCCGGTGCGATGCCGACCGACTTCACCCGGCCCACTTTGAGCCCGCCCAGCCGGACAATGCTCCCGTTCTCAAGGCCGGCGACGCTGCCGAATCGCACCTTGTAGAGAACCTCTTCCCCGCTGAACCCGATTCCCATCAACATGACGACGAACAGCGCGAGGACGGCGAGCCCCGCCGTCACAAAGATTCCAACCTTCATCTCATGCGATTTGTCACGGGGCATGGGCTACAACTCCTTCCGGCCGCCGGCCGTTAGATAGTCCAGGTATTGCGTCGGGTCCACCTTTTCGTCGTCTGCTTCCCGTTTGAAAAACTGCCGCACCCGCGGATTGTCGGTTTTCATGACCTCCTCTAGACTGCCGACGGCCACCGCCTCGCCCTTGAAGAGCATGATGACCCGGTCCGCGATTTTCTTCACGCTCTCCATCTCGTGGGTGACGACCACGATGGTCATCCCGAACGTATCTCGCAGTTTTAGGATCAACTCGTCGAGGCCGGCGCCGGCGATGGGATCGAGGCCCGCGGAGGGCTCGTCGAAAAACAATACCTCCGGGTCCATCGCGATCGCCCGGGCCAAGCCGGCCCGCTTCTTCATCCCCCCCGAGAGTTGATCGGGTCGCAGACCTTCAAAATTTGCCAGACCGACCAGCCCGAGCTTCATCCTCACCTGAATGCCGATGGTGGTTTCGGGCAAATCCGTGAATTCCCGAAGCGGCAGCGCCACATTGTCGCCCACTGTCATCGAATTGAACAAGGCGCCGCCCTGATACAATACCCCCATACGGCGGCGAAGTCTGGCCCAGTCTTCCTCATCGAGATTCGAGGTTTCTTCTCCGAATACGCGAATCGACCCGCTCGAAGGTTTCAGCAACCCGATAATGTGTCGCAACAAGGTAGATTTGCCGCTCCCGCTCCCGCCCAGAATGACGAAGATCTCCTCCTTCAAAATATCGAAACTTACTCGCTCGAGAATTTTGCGCTCCCCGTAGTAAGTCTCCAAATCCTTCACCTGGATGACCGGCCCGCCTTCCGGGGTGGCGCCATGCACCTTCTGGGAACTGTCTTCTTTCACCAACGGTCCGGACTCCCACCTATTCGATAATGTAGTAAAACGTCGTGAACACAAGGTTCGCCAGGATTATCAGGAAAATGGAGACCACGACAGAGTTCGTCGTGGACCGGCCCACGCCTTCCGCCCCGCCCTCGACTTCGCTGCCCAGGAAACATCCCGTTTTCGCAATGAGGAGGCCGAAAACAAAGCTCTTCGTGAGCCCGCGCATCACGTCGCCCATATCGATGGCATCTGCCGTGTGGCGAATGTATTGCCACGACCCCAGGTCCACCACCGATACCGCGATGAACCAGCCACCGAATATGCCGGTGAAAACCGCGAGCAGCGTCAAGAGCGGCACTGCGATGGCCATCGCCAGCACCCGGGGCACCATCAGGAACCGCACCGGGTTCAGCCCCATCGTCTGGAGCGCGTCGATCTCCTCGGCCATCTTCATGCTGCCGATCTCGGCCGTAAACGCCGAGCCGCTCCGGCCCGCCACGATGATGCCCGTCAAGAGCGGGCCGAGTTCCCGCGTCATGGATAGGGCAACGGCGTTGGCGATGAGGAGAAGCTGGCCGAATTGCCTGAGCAGAGAAGCGCTCTGGAGAGCGGAGATCATCCCGACGAAAAGATTGATCAGAACGACGATGGGGATCGCGTCCCAACCGATTCGAACCCCTTGTTCGATCGTGCTCTCCCAGCGGATACCCCCCCGCCCCTTCCAGGGAGCGACGAACGTCCAGAAGAACAGCTCCTTCGCAAGCGTCCACACCGCTCGCCTGACTGCGCCGAACCCGATCACTTTCCGGCCGATGGATTCGACCGCTTCCTCCAGTGGGGGCAAACTCAGATTCCCTCCTCGGCACCGGCCGCATTCGGGAAGATTTCAAACACATCGCTCAGCTTGGCGAGGTCGAACACCTGCTGCACCTTGGGACTCAACGAGGCCAGATGAAATTTTCCGCCGTAGGTGTTCGTCTCCTGAAGACCCTCCACCAAGGTTGCAATCCCCGAGCTGTCCACGTAGCTGACCTCACCCAGATCAACGACGATTCCCGAGACCTTCTTCTTTGTGAGATCCATCAATATTTCCCTCACCTTCGGTGAGTTGGACATGTCCACCTCCCCAGAGACCTTCACCAGGGTAGCCTTTCCCAATTCTTGGGTTTCAATATTCATCAAATCTGTCTCTCCGGCGTAGAAAGGCGTTTTCGAAGACAAAGACGCGTACCATCTTCCCCGTGACTTCCAAACTCCACCTCATCCATCACCTCGCGGATGAAATGAACGCCCAGGCCGCCCGGGCGCACCTCGGCCAATTCCCGCGGCTGAATGCTAGAAGGATCCACTTTTTTCCCGAAATCCTGAAGCGTAATTGCAAGGTAGTCTCCGTCGATCTTCCCCTCGCAAATGATGGGCTGACCGTCCGCGCCGCCATAGCTGTGGCGGATGATGTTGGAGCAGGCCTCGTCCACGGCGAGGACCACCTGGCATTTTTCGTCTTCGTCCATGCCGCCGAGCTCGCACAGGACAGCGACCGACGCCCGGACAATCCGAAGGCAACTCGGATCCGAGGGTATCTGGATCTCAAAGCGCTTCATCGCATCTGCCCCTTCCAGGAGACAGTGACAAGCGTCATGTCATCCGCCTGCGTCGTTTCCTCACTGAACTCCTGGATTCTTTGCAAGACGGCGGCGAGGAGACTCTTTGCCCCCCCCTTCTCTGTGGCAACCAGGTATTGAAGCTTTTCTTCCCCGAAATCCTCCCCGGCCGAATTTCTCGCCTCCACGATGCCGTCCGAATAGAGCAGGAGGCGATCTCCGGGCTCGAGCGAAATTCTCTGCTCCTGATACTGGGACTTCGGGAGCATCCCGAGCGGGGGGCCGCTCGCGGCACCGACAAACCGTGCCGACCCGTCGCCGCCCGCGCAAAGGGAAGGCAAATGCCCCGCGTTCGCAATGCTGAGTTCACCCGCGTCCCAGTCGAGAATGCCGTACTGAAAGGTGACGAACATGCCCCGCATCGAGTTCGAGGACAAATCCTCATTCAGCGCCCGGGTCACCTCGCCGACTGAGGCGCCGTCGGCGCACAGGATCCGGAATTCGCTGACCAGCCGCGCCATGTAGAGTGCGGCCGGAACTCCCTTCCCGGAAACATCGCCCAGGCAAAACCCCAGCCGCCCGTCCGGCAGGGCGATCACGTTATAGAAATCGCCTCCCACCTCCTGGGCCGATTTCGAGTACGCGTCCACCTCGAACCTTCCCCGCTCGTCTTCGGGCAAGGTTACCGGAAGGAAGCTTTTTTGGATCGAGGCGGCCATCGTCATTTGCTGATCGAAAAGAACGCGTTTCAGTTCACTTTTGTGCAACTGGGCGTTCTCGATGGCAACGGCCACCTGCCTGCAGAAGCTGGCGAACAGTTCGAGGTCCTGCTCGGTGAAAGGACGCCCTTCCATGTGATTCAAGACCTCGCTGACCCCGATTATCCGACCCCGCACGGCAAGCGGCGCAGCGAGGATGGACTTTGTGACGAAGCCGGTCGCTTCATCCGCCTTGGCGAAAAAGCGGGAATCTTTCGTTACATCTTCGATCAACATCGGCTCGCCCGTTTCCATGACCGTCCCGGCGATCCCCTGGCCCTTGGGCACCCGGACGGTCTTCAGGGCATCGACCCTCGCGCCGCCGATCGAAATTTCAAATTCAAGGCATTGCGCCTCCTCGTTCCAGAGCATGATGGAGGCCGTCTCGGCGTACATCACCTCTATTGCAAGGGTCATGACGCGCTTCATCACCACTTCGAGATCGAGGGTCGAGGAGATGAGGGAGGTCACTTCCATAAGGCGGGAGAGGTTTTCCACTCGTTCGCGGAGTCGGGGCAGGTCATTTTGTGCGGTGGCGCCGCCGCTTGGCTGCATCAATTCACCCTCACCCGGAGCGCTAGCGGAGGCGGCCCTCCTGCTCATCTCCTTTGATTTTTCAACGAATGGGACGAGTCCGCCGGCCACCTCTGCCTCTCCTATAAATTATCGTCATTTTGACACATCTCGGACGATGGCGGCCAAATAGTCGATTCCAAAGAGATTTATGACTCGTCCCGAAGACGGCATAAGGATGAATAAAAACATTAACAAATACCATTAAAGTGACTGACAATGAACCAATTGAAGTCTAGAGATTCGCTCGGTTATTTTCCCGCACTTTGGGGTTCGCCACGTTCACCGGCCACTCTCCCGAGAGTACGCGCCGCACCTCGTTCGGGGCTCCCGCCTTGAGTCCTTCCATCGCCTGCTCGCTGAACCAGGCAGCGTGGGGATGGATGATGACGTTCTCCCGTCCCCGCAGGGGGTGCGGATCGGGAAGCGGCTCGGGGTCGATGGTGTCGAGCGCACAGCCCGCGATCAGGTTCGCGTCGAGCGCCCGCACCAACGCCCCGGTATCGACGATGGGCCCGCGCGAGCAGTTGATGAGAAAAGCCGAAGGCTTCATGGCGTCAAAGGCTTCATCGTTCAGCATCCCGCGCGTTTGCGGGATTAACGGAGGGTGAACGGAAACAAAATCGGCGCTCCGGAGGACATCGAGAAATTCCATCTTCTTGCCGGGGGCGTCGAACTGTCCTTCTTCCACGTAGGGGTCCGTGAACAGCACACTCATCCCGAAGGCGACCGCCCGGACGGCGACCTGGCGGGCGATGTTGCCGAATCCCACAAGGCCGAGGGTGCTGCCCTCCAAGCGGATCATGGGCTTTCCGGACATCAAGTCCCACTTGCCGGCCCGCACCATGCGCTCGTAGAAGGCGACCTTGCGGGCGCAGGCGAGCATCAGGGCCATGGTGTGTTCGGCCACCTCCTGGATGCAATATGTCGGATTGTTCGTGACGATAATTCCCGCCGCCGTCGCGGCCTCGACATCAATGGTGTCCAGACCAATTCCGTACCGGGCGACGATCAGGCACTCGGGCATCCGGGCCAGGTCATCGGCGGTGATGGGCCCCGCATAGGTATTCAGCAGAGCCACGCAGTCGGCGGCCTCGGGGAGAAACTCTTCCGGCGTTTTCGCCTGCATGGCGACCAGTTCGGCCAGCCCTTCGAGGGTCTTTTCCTCCACTTCGAACGAATCCCAAACGTAGTCGGTCAGAACCACCTTCGCCTTGCCGGACATCGCCCCTCTCCTCCGGAACAGTAAGATTTCATTTGTGGCGAGATGAAAATCGGGCAGATGCTATCTCACCCCGTGACGGGGGTCAACCTCTTGAAATACTTGACCCTCATGAAGTCTTGTGCTACCCCATGATGATTGCGCCGCTTTACAACACATATGCGGAGGGGAAATGGCCGACATCGAAAGAATCCGCCTCTCCCTGAAAGATACCCTCGTCGTCGTCGTCGACGTCCAGGAGCGCCTCATGGCCGCGATGGAGGAATCCATCCGGGAGCGGACGATCGGCCGGATTCTCATCATGATCGAAACCGCCAAGCGGTTGAATTTACCCGTCCTCGTCACGGAACAATACCCGAAAGGCCTCGGCAAGACCGTCGATGCGATCGCGGCCACTCTGACCGAATTTTCCCCCTACGCGAAGATGACCTTCAGCTGCTGCGGGGCCGAAGAATTCCTGCCCCACCTGCGGCGCCTGGACCGCCGCAAGGTTCTCCTGACGGGGGCTGAGACCCACGTTTGCTGCTACCAGACGGCATTGGACCTCCTGGAAAACGGCTACATCGTTCACGCGGTGGCCGATGCCCTATGCTCGCGCTCGAAATTGAACTGGGAAAAGGGGCTCGCCGCCATGGAGCACGCCGGCGTGATTCCGAGCACCACCGAGCAGGCCGTCTTCGACCTTCTGCGGGTAGCCGGAACGGAAGACTTCAAGGCCCTCGCCAAAATGATCAAATGAACGCGCCCCCCGCCCGAGACTTTTCGGTATGAAAACCCCACGGGCCACCGAGATGCCGCCGCCTGCCCGCGGGCCTGCCAATCGCTGAAACCGGCGGTAGAGGCAAAACGTATGGCGCAAAGCGACGGGGCCGCAAAAATACGCATCGGGGTGATCTTCGGGGGCCGCTCGGCCGAGCACGAGGTTAGCCTCGCCTCCGGGGCGGGCATCATGGGGAGGCTCGACCGGGAGCGCTACGAGGTGCTTCCCGTCCTCGTCACCCGGGAGGGCCGCTGGAGGCTCCTTCCCCGCCCGGAAGCCGAACCCGGCGAGGGACGAGAGGCATTCCTTCTTCCCCGACCCGGAGAATTCTCCCTCCAAGCCGTTGGGCCGACCGGGTCGCCCGAGCCGATTCCAGTCGATGTGTTCTTCCCCATCACCCACGGAACATACGGGGAGGACGGCACCCTCCAGGGGCTCCTCGAACTGACGGAAATTCCCTTTGTGGGCTCCAGCTGCTTTTCCTCCGCCCTGGCCATGAACAAGGCGGCCGCAAAGAAGGTTCTCCTCGCAGCGGGGCTCTCCGCCCTGCCCGCGGCCGCCATCCCGCGGGAGCGGTGGGAGGCTGGGCGGAAGGCCGTCCTGCAAGAGATTCATGCGCGAATCGGATATCCGCTCTTTGTGAAACCCGTCTCCCTGGGAAGCAGCGTAGGAATCCACCAGATTGAGGGGAAGGACGAGGAGGCGCTGGATCGGGCGGTCCGGGACGCGTTGACCTACGATCACGCCGTGCTCATCGAGGCGGACGCCGAGGGAAGAGAGATCGAGTGCGCCGTCCTCGAAGACTCCGCGGGCGCGCCCCTACTCGCGAGTCCGCTGGCCGAGATCCGGCCCAAGGAGGGCTGGTACGACTACGAGGCGAAGTACACCGAGGGGAAAACGGACATTCTCATACCCGCCCCCCTCCCCGAGGATGTGGCCGAAAGAATCCGCGCCCAGGCAGGAGCCGCTTTCTCCGCGCTGGGATGCTCTGGCCTCGCGCGGGTGGATTTCTTCTTCCGGGAGGAGAGCGGGGAGATCTTCGTCAGCGAGCTAAACACCCTGCCCGGGTTCACTCCGATGAGCGCATACCCCATGATGATCGAGGCGACGGGCATCCCCTACCCCACCATGCTCGACCGCCTCATCGCCTGCGCCCTCTCCCGGCACAAGCGAAACGAGGCGCGGAACTTCCGCCGCCTCGGCTAGCCCCCATCGCGCGGGAGCGCCCCAGACGAAAAGTCATTCGTCTCGCCCCCCCTTCCCCACCGGCAAGGGGGGGGGTGAGACATTCCCCCCGGAGAGAGGCGGAATGTTCATCGTCTGGTTTTTCGCGTGGCTTTAGGTCCTCGTCTTCTTTTTGATCTTTTTCGGGACTTACGCCATCCGCTGGTACGAGGAGGAGAGGCAAGCGTGCGGCGGCATGACCCTGGGAGAACATTCCTTTTATGAAAAAATCAGAATCCTCCCTCCTCTTTTTACTGAAATGTTCGCTTTCTTGGCGATCTATCTCCTCTTCCTCGCGGACCTTCTCGCCGCGCCCGACAGGCGCATTTTCGGCCTCTTGAACTCGGGCGCTGAAAAAGAAGCGGAGCGCGCTCAAGAGGCGGGAAACGCTCCGGGAGACGGGCGCCGCCCCGTCGTCCTCCTGCACGGCTTCGGCATGCGCGGGCTCACCATGTACTCGGTGGCCCGAAGGCTCCGGCGGCGGGGTCGGACGGTTTTTTTGTTCACCTATTGCCCCCCCTCGAAATCCATCGAAGCCTTTGCGGACCAGTTTCACCATTACCTCGAAACGCTTTGCGGGAGGAGGGTTTGGTGGAATTCGACGCCGTGGGCCACAGCATGGGCGGAATCGTCCTCCTCCAATACCTTCTCGAGCGCCGGGAAAGGCACCGGATGAGAAGGATCGTGACGGTCGGCACGCCCCACGGGGGAACGGAGCTCTTCTGGTTCTCGATGCTGGCCCCGGCCCGCCAGCTACGGCCCGGAGGCGCTTTTCTCGAGAGGCTAAAGGAGGCGGGAATCCCCCCCGGAGTCGAGGCAGCCGCCATCGGATCGGATTTCGACCAGTTCGTCATCCCCAACCGCAACGCCCGTTGGGACCAACCGGGAGTGGAAAATCACACCGTCACCGGCGTGGGCCACGCCCGCCTTCTCTTTCACAAAAAAATCTTCCGCCTGATCGAGGTGGCGCTCACCTAGTCCCCCTCCTCACTCGGCGCTTCCCACCCTCCGTTCAAACAGACCAAAGGAAGCCCACCACGCATTTTTCCGCCCAATAGGAAGCGGCGAGGGGCTGCCGCCTCTCCATAAAGCCGGCGTGTCCTCGCCCCGCTCGCCCAGCCACTTCAGCAGGACGTTTCCTCCGAGGGAGAAGCCCGTGAAGAGGATCTTTTCCCGGAAAGCGGGCGACCTTCGGGTCAGGACCGGACACCCAGCCTTTCTTCATCCTGCGTGAGGAAATCGTCGTAGATGTCTTCCCGCGTACGGGGCGGATCCCGGCGTTCAGTGAACTCGAGCTTTTGCATCAACACCTGGTACAGGCCCAGGGAGGCCGAATAGAACCCCGCGGCGGAGCAAACGAGCCAGATACGATAAATCCGAAAAATTTTCTCGCCCACGGTCTCACGGGCCCTCTCCGCGTTTCTTTCGAGATTCTCTAACCACTGCTGGCACGTCCGGGCGTAGTGGAGGCGCAGACTCTCGGCATCGAGAATCTCCCATCGCTCTTGCTCCATGACGTTCATCATATGGGTGATGTCATCAAGCTCGCCGTTGGGGAAAACGTGGCGGTCGAGAAAATCCGTCTGGCTCGTGCGTTTCCAGAATTTGTTCTTCGTGATCCCGTGATTGAGAAAAAGACCCCCGTCCCGGAGCCTCTCGCGGACGGAGGCGAAGAAGGAAGGGTAATTCGCGATTCCGACATGCTCGATGATGCCGATGGCAGAGATTTTGGAAAACTTTCGCTCGGCCGAAAAATCGCGGTAGTCCATATGATGGATCCGGCAGCGGTCCTCCAGCCCCTCCCGCCGGGCCAGTTCCTGACCCCACCTCGCCTGCTCGAGGGAGAGGGTGACTCCGGTCGCGTTGACCCCGTAGTACTTCGCCGCCCAGATGGCGAGACTGCCCCATCCACAGCCGAGGTCGAGATAGTCCTCCCCGGGGGAGAGCCGGAGCTTGCGGCACACCAGATCCAGTTTGTCCATCTGGGCCTGGGCGAGGTCCCCTTCGAGGGTCCTGTAGTACGCGCAGGTGTAGACCATGTTCCCGCAGAGGAAGGTCTGGTAGAAGTCGTTCGAAACGTCGTAGTGATGGGAGATCGCCTGGGCGTCGAATTCCTTGGTGCGCGATATTACCATTTTTCCTCTCCCGCCTTTCGGGCCCTTTCCGCTAACCTATTCCGAAGGCGCCCTCGAGGACAACCCGCCTTCGAAGCCAGGCGTTTCCGCACAACGTCTTGGCCACCGCTCGGACGAGAGAATCCGGAAGCGAGCCGACGATCTTGTCCGCCAATCCCGCCTCGCCGGCACCGTAGTGCGCCGCGATCTGATCGCCATACGCGCTCAGATCGGCCCGCCCCTCCCGCCAGGCCTGAATGGCGTCCGCCGCCAGGCGGGCGCTCCGGGTGGCGGGGCCGATGCCCTCGCCGCTGAAATCCTTCGCAAGCCCCGCCGCGTCGCCCACGAGGAGAAAGCGCTCCCCCGCCACCCGGCGAGGCGTGCCCCTTCGAACCGAGTAGGCGTGCCCCTTGAACGCCGTCAGCCCGAGATCGGAGGGGAGGCGGCCGTCCCGCCGGAACCGCTCCAGGAGGACGTCCCGCCGCTCGTGGACACTCGGCTTCTTCCCGAGGCATCCCACCCCGATGTTGAGAAATTCCCCCTTCGTGAAATACCAGGCGTAGCCCTTGAAGTCGGGCTCGGCGAACAATTCCGGCAGTCCGTAGTTGGGCGCGACGGTGCGGAGGCGGTCCGCACCCACGCGCGTTTCGCTCTCCTGGGTGAGGACCACTTCCTCCTGCACGGAAATATCCCCCCACGCCCGGGCCACGGGACAGGTATGCCCGCCGGCGCCGACGACAAGGGGGGCCTCGATTTTTTCCCCTCCCAGATCGAGGCGAACACCACCGAGAACGCGCTCCAGGCCCCGCACCCGCACCCCCTCGCGGACCGCCGCCCCGGCTGTCTCGGCCTGGCGGAGCAAAAACGTATCGAACTCTGCCCGGATGATTCCGTAGCTCGCCGGCTCCCGCCAGCGAGTTTCGTGGAGTTTGTCGCCGCAACCGATGTAGATGGCCTCAAAGGGCTGGATGGTGTGCGGATAGGCGGCGAAGTCGAACTCCAGGTCCCGCAATACCTGCTTCGTCACCCAGCCGGCACAGAGTTTTACGCGGGGAAACGTGGCGGCGTCGAGGACGAGCACTTTCGCCCCCCCTCGGGCCAACCGCCAGGCGACCGTGCTCCCGCCCGGCCCACCCCCCACCACGACGGCGTCGTAGCCATTCACGCGGATAGTCTCCAAGCCCGATACCCGAGGAAGAGTCGGCGCCAAAACGGAATTTCCAGCATTTCAATTTCGTTGGCCACATGCATACAGGCGAAGAGGTCTCCCTCCAGATCAATCTCCTGGTTTATATAGGCCTCCGCGAAGACGTCCGGGGTGGGATGTGCGAGAATGCGCCTGAGCACAGCCGGAGAATTAATGCCAACGCAAAAGGGATTCACGTTGAGGCCGACCCGCACCTCGGTTCCGTCCCAGAGGCGGAAGGTGAAGCCGTTTTCCATCTTCCCGAACACTTCCCGAAGAATTTCGGCCGCGGCGGCGGCGGCCCAGGAAGCCGCTTGGGTCATCAGATCACCTCCGGCCCGGGGAAAGTACGCGGTGCGCCGGAAAAACGGCGTCCGCCGTGCGGAAATTCCACGCCTGAATCACTAGTTATATTAGTGAAATATCTTCCCGCAGGCCAGCCGCCGCGGGGGAGCCCACCTTTGCCGATGGTCAACCGTTCATGATCACCAGGGCGGTTCCGCCCGTGACAAGGAGTATCCCGGCTACGATGCCCCGCGTGAGCCTTTCCTTTTCACCCAGAATGAGGGGATTGTAGACGAGGGCGAAAAGGGGGACGGTCGCGATCATGGGCGCGACGAGGGAAACCCTTCCCCAGAGAAATACGTACATAATGATGAATTGCCCCGCCGCCTGGCAAAGGCCCGCGAGAACGAAAAAGCCCGATGACCTCCGCGTAAACCGGAAAGATTTTCCCCGGTTCATGATGGACAAAAGCGGCGGTGCGACCACCGCGGCGGCGGCGGCCTGCAAGAATCCGGCGAAGACGAAAGAGTCGGTTCCCTTGAAGCCGATTTTCCGCAAATTGAACGCGAGCGCGAATGAGGAGGCGGCCAGGAGAGGAAGGTACAGATAGCGAACTTTCCCTTTCATCTGCTTGCCGCCCGAGATCAAATATATGCCCAAAGCCCCCAGGAAGATCCCGGCCCAGACCGCCGGCGACGGGCGCTCTCCGAGGAGGATGAGCGCGGCGAAGGCGGCGGGGACGGCGGACATGTTCCCCAGCGCCGTCGAGACCGCGACGCCGACGTAGTGGATGGACCGGTACAACAAGAAGAGGGAGAGCCCGGGGGACGCGAGACCGGCCGCGAGGAAGCCCGCCCAATACCAGTTCGGGGCGAGGCGCGAAAAATCGACCAGGAAAAGGGCGAAGCCGAAGGCGGTGAAATTCGTCAAAACGGCTATAAGGCTTCCAGTATAACTGTCGCTCTCCTCGATTCCGAGCCGCAACAATGTCGAGCCCAGGGCGAAGAAAGCCGAAGTGAGTAAAGCGATCGATTCGAAGGGCAAAAGGCTCTCCCATGCCGGCCCGGGCGCGAGGAGGAAGTTCAATCCTCCCGCGGCGGCCTGCTACCCCATTAAGGTCACGATCACCGTTCCGATGACGATCAGGAAAGCGCCTCCCACGATGAACGCCGTGAGCCGTTCCCGCCCGCTGAGGAAAAAATACGTCAGGAACAGACTGAACAGAGGCGTGGTGGCAACCAGCGGCGCGACCTGGGAGACGGTCCCCATGTTGATCGCCGTTAGGATGCAGTACTGCGCGCCGGCGAGCGAGGCGCCGGCCAGAGAGAAATATTTTACCGAGCGGTGGGGAAAAAGATAGTTCTGACTCCTGTGGGTGAACTGGAGCACCGCCGGAACCGCGATGCAAGCGGCGGTGGCCTGCAAAAATCCTCCGAATATGAGCGAATCCACCCCTTGAAATCCCACCTTCCGGAGAGTGTGCGCCAACCCGAAGAAAACGGCCGACAAAATGGGCAGGCCGTAGTGGTGAAGTTGCCCCTTTCTCTCTCCCCCTCCCGATATCAGCAGCACGCCGCCCACGACAAAGACGATTCCCGTCCAGAGCCCCACCGAGGGACGTTCGCCCAGTAGCGCGAAAGCCCATATCGCGGCGAATACCGCGTTCGTATTGCCCAACGAAGATGTGGAAGCGACGCCAATGAGAGGGATGGCGCGGTACATGAAAAAGAGGGACAGCGCCGGGGAGGCCGTACCCGCCCCCAAGAAAGCGGCCCAAAACCACGAGGGGGCGATGCACGAAAAATCCACGAGCAAAAGGGCGAGAGCAAAAGCGATGAAATTGATCAAAACGACGATGAAATTCCCCGTCTGGGGATTGCTGCCTTCGACCCCCAACCGGATAAAAATCGCCGATAAGGCAAACCCCATGGCCGTCAGGAGCGCGAAAAGCTCAAAGGGCATTCAAACCCCATTCCCCATCAAATTCTCTCCCTTCGGTTTGTTCCAGAGAAAACCGATTGGGGGTGCGGCGCCTTTCCGCAGCGGCGGGGACGATCTGCCGCGGGCGCGAAGGATCGCGCTCTCCGGCCAGAGGAATGCGGCCCGGGCACGGCCCGGCGAAAGCGCCCTAGCCGATGATCTTGAGCTCCGGTACCGACAACGGGGCGGACGAATTCGCGATGGCCACCTGGACGGCGATGTTCCGGGCCGCTTCGCGGAAGGCTTTGGCGACGAGACTGTCTGGCTCCCCCATCACGACCGGAACGCCGCGGTCGCCCCCTACCCGGATCCGGACGTCGAGAGGAACCTCGCCGAGAAAGGCGACTTCGTAGCGCCCAGCGGCCCGCTCCCCCCCGCCGGTGTCGAATATATCCTCACGGTGCCCGCATGACGGACACTCGTAATAGCTCATGTTCTCGATGATCCCGAGAATGGGAACGTCCGTCTTCCGGAACATCTGCAAGCCCTTGCGAGCGTCAAGGAGGGCGATGTCCTGGGGAGTGGTCACGATAACCGCCCCCGCGAGGGAAACCTGCTGAACGATGGTGAGTTGGGCATCTCCCGTTCCGGGGGGAAGATCGAGAACCAGATAATCGAGATCCCCCCAGAGGGTATCGCCCAAAAACTGGACGAGCGCCTTCATCACCATGGGGCCCCGCCAGATGACGGGGCTGTCCTCCCCCACGAGAAATCCGATGGACATCACCTTCACTCCGTGGGCCTCAAGGGGGTAAATATTATTCTCCGGCGTCGAGTCGGGCTGCGCGTCCGGGATTCCGAGCATGAGGGGCTGACTGGGCCCGTAGATATCCGCATCGAGAATGCCCACTTTGGCACCCTCGATGGCGAGGGAGAGCGCAACGTTGGCCGAGACCGTGGACTTCCCCACCCCTCCCTTTCCGCTCGCGATGGCGACGATATTTTTCACCCCGGCAACGGCCATCTTTCCCTGTGCGGGGGGGGTCGCGGAGACATGGCTCGTCTGGCGCACCTCCACGCTCTTCACGCCGGAGAGCGAGCCGACCGCGAGCCGGCTCTCGTCCAGGAAATGCTCCTTCCGGGGATGCGCCGGGGTTGTGAGCTCGAGCGTAAAGGAGACGACGCCTCCCGCGATCTGAATGTCCTTGATCATTTTCAGGCCCACCAGATCCTTGCCCAGATCGGGATCTTTCACCTTTTTCAGGGCTTCCAAAACCTGCTCCTCGGTAACCTGCTGCATATCCATATTCTCCCTGGGAGAACGAAATCGCCATGGCTGTGCCGGGAAACCCCGCCGCCGGGATATGGCTCCCCTCGCTTGCAGAAGGCGCCCCACCGCACATTTTCCCGAATGGTCCCGCATCTTATGGGCGCGATTTTCCGGCTGTCAATCATTCCGATTCACGCGGCGGAGATATCCCCAAAACGCAGCCGGCGAGTTGACGTTTCCTTCGGCCGGATATTAAATTTCATACGTACCTGATCGCAGGAGGCTCGAACCTTCCCGCCGTTCCTTTCTACCGATTCAACAGGATGAAAGGGAGGAGGTCATCTCCGGGGTGGAAATTATCGTTTGTATCAAGCAGGTCCAGGATCCCGACATCCCGCCCCGCGATTTCAAGGTGGACGAGGAGAGGATGGCCGTCATCCCACCTTCGAATTTTCCTCCTGTAATCAACACCTTCGATGAAAATGCCGTGGAAGAGGCCATCCGCCTGAAAGAGATGCACCAGGGAAAGATCACCGTCATCACCGCGGGAAGCGAGAAGGCCAAGGATTCGCTGAAAAAATGCCTCGCCATGGGCTGCGACGAGGCGATTCTTCTTCAAGACGAGGCCTTTGAAGGTTCGGACGCCTTCGGCGTCGCCCGCATCCTGGCGGGGGCCGTCCGCAAGATCGCAGAGTATGACGTCATCCTCTGCGGCCGGATCAGCAGCGACTGGAGCTACGGGGCGACCGGCCTCGCCCTGGCGGAGGCGCTCGGCGTCCCCAGCGTCAGCCAGCTCCAAAAAATCGAGGTCACACCGGACGGGATCCAATGCGAGCGGGCGCTCGAAGACGGCCTCGAAGTTGTGGAGGTCTCAACGCCCTGCGTCCTGACGATCAGCAACGAAATGAACGACCCGCGCCTCCCCACAGTAAAGGGGATCTTGACGGCATCCCGGAAGCAGATTCCCGTCTGGGGGGCGGCCGACATCGGCGTCGATCCCGCCCTGGTTGGCACCGGTGCGGAAATGCTCGAACTCATCCGCCTCTACATCCCCGTTTTTGCGGGAAACTGCGAGATCATCGAGGGCGAGACGGTCGAGGATGCGGCGGAAAAACTCGCGCTCCGCCTGCGCGAGGACAAGGTCATCTGATGGGAGACGGACCGATGCCGAACGATGTGCTGATACTGGCCGAGCGGGCCGGCGACCGCCTCGCTCTGGTCAGCAGCGAGCTATGCGGTATCGGCCGCAAGCTCGCGGACGAAAAAGGAGGCTCCCTCATTGCCCTTCTCCTGGGAGGGGCCGGAACCAAGAATCTGGCCAAGGGACTGATCGCCCTTGGGGCCGACGCCGTCATCGCCGCCGAATCCGAAATTTTGGAAGGCTACACCAGCACCGTGTACACCGAGGTCATCGAATCGACGATATCGGAGACCGGCCCGGCCATTTTCCTCGCCGGAAACACTTCCATCGGCCGGGACACCGCCCCTCGGCTAGCCTTCCGCCGGGGCGCCAGCTACGCCCACGACTGTACCGATCTCGGCATCGAGGAAGGGAGACTCACGGCCGTGCGGCCGGTATACGGCGGCGGTACCATCAGCCACGTTCGCTCGAAGAACGAGGGCCTCGCGGCGGCCTCCATCCGCCTGAAAGCCTTCCCGCCCGCGGAGTTGCAGGAAGGAAGGTCGGGTGAGCTGCGCGAGGCGGAGGTCTCGCTCGAAGCGGGCGCGGTGCAGATGCGGTTCATCGATTCGAAAAAGATCGAGGCCGAGGGCGCCCGGCTGGAGGATGCGGAGATCGTCGTCAGCGGCGGGCGCGGGGTCGGGGGGCCGGAAAACTTCGAGTACCTGAATGAACTGGCCAAGGTGCTGAAGGCGGCCGTGGGCGCGAGCCGGGCGGCGGTGGACGCGGGCTGGGTGCCCACCCAGTTTCAGGTGGGCCAGACGGGAAAAATCGTCAGCCCCAATTTATATATCGCCGTCGGCATCTCCGGCGCCACGCAGCACATGGTCGGAGCGGGGCCGAGCAAAAATATCGTGGCGATCAACACCGACCCGGAGGCCCCGATATTTCAAAGGGCGCGCTACGGGATCGTCGGCGATTACAAAAAGGCCGTTCCCGCCCTAACGAAGAAGCTCAAAGAGTTGCTGCAAAATTAACCCCCTCCCCGTCCGGCCGGAGGCGGCCTAGAGAAACGACTGGCACGCCCACACCACCCTGCCCACGATGCGATCCTCACCCCCCAGCTCGATGTGGGTGACGGGCTCATCGCGGTTTTCCGAAACGAGCCAAAGAAGAGGGGGGTCCACTGGAGGCGCTTTAGCGTACACCCCCGCCCACCTCGAGGTAGGCCATCTCAGAATCGAGCACTGCGATGCGTTTCCCGGATACGGATTGGCCGCCAAAATATGCCCTTCGCCCATGCACGCCGCCCGGTTTCCTTGCAGAAAAATCCTCTGCCCCCTCATTCCTCCAAAACGGCGACCGCGCGGATCGGAGAACCCGTACCTCCGCGGATCTTGAGGGGCAGGCCGATGAACCGAAAATGGCCCGCTCCGATCAGCTTCTCCAGGTTGCACAGGCTCTCCATGTGGGTGATGCCCAGCTCGTGGCAAGCCTTGTGGACAAGCGCGTTGGCATCTCCCTCGGGGCCGGGGCGCATGGAATCGATGCCGAAGCTGACGACGCCCTGTCCGGCGAGCCACCCGGTGGACTCCGGGTTCACACCGGGGTTATCGGTCGAGTAGGCGGGGGTGGGAAAGGTCCGGGCGTGATGGCCCGTACAAAGGAGCACAGTTCCCCCCTTTGGGATGGAGGTGCCCGCCTTCTCGACGGCGCCCCGGAGGTCGAAGGAGGAGATTTCCGTCCGCGGCGGTATGTGGCGGAGGTCGAGGCAGAGCCCGGTGACGATACATTTTTCGAGGGAAAATTCACCGACGCTCACCCCATCGGGATGAAAATGGCGCGGGGCGTCGAGATGGGTCGAGCCGTGATCGGGCATGGAGAAATACATCACCTTGTTCCCCCACACGCCTCCCGAATCCGCGAAGGCCTCCTCGTGCGTTTTCCACGTTCCGAGGATGATGGGCGGCTGGCCCGGATAGGCGGGCGTGCGATGATAGATCTCCCGGCTTAAATCGATGAGCTTCATGATTTCACTCTCCCCCGCAATAAATTCCTCCGATCCGGGAAAGCTCCCGGCGCGATCCCTCGCCCTGTAAGTGATTCCCAACGCTACCGCATGGGAGAAGAAAACCATACCGCTGGAGAAGGGACAACCGCCCGCAAGGCCGCCCGTGCGCGACGGGACCGCAAAGCCGAATGGATGCGAGATGGTTGGGCGTCGCCAACGTCTCGCCTCACGTTTTGCAGGGCCCCCGAATGCCGGCGAATGGAGGATTACATGAAGAATTCTCGCTTGTTGAGGTTCGAGTACATCGAGGCCACTCATTTTCCGTACCCGTTGAAGATCTGGGTGGGGCGAACCTCTTTCGTCCCGAGCATCTTCTCGGTGGCCTTGGACCAACGCGGATGGTCAAATTTCAGATTCACGTTCACCCAAAAACCGTATTCTGAGGGTCCGGCGAACTCCCAGAAGGTCTTGGACCGCTCCTTGGTGAATTCTATCTCGACGATAGACTTGACGCTCTTGAAGCCGTACTCCCAGGGAGCGATGAGGCGGAGGTGCGCACCGTGTTGCTTGGCAAGGGGTAGCCGTAAACGCCCGTCACCAGCATGGCCATATCGTTCATCGCCTCCTGTATGGTGAGCGCATCGACGTAGGGCCACTTATACCATGCGCGGAGCTGGCCCAGCGTCGTCGTGCGGTCCAGGAAGGTGGTCATCTTCACGTACCGGCCCCCCCCTCATCGGCTCGACCTTCTTGATGAGGGTCGAGTTGGGAAAACCCGTCCAGGGAACCGCCATTGCCCAGGCCTCGACGCACCGGTACCGGCAGAGGCGCTCTTCGATCGACATCGCGCGAACGTACTCGTCGATGCCGTAGACCTTGGGATTTTTCACGAAACCCGAGACCTTCACCTGGCAAGGGCGAATCTTGAGCCGCTTCGCCAGCCAGTAAATTCCCTTGCTGCCGCCGAACTCGTAATAATTATTAAAGGTCGCGGCGACCTTTTTCTTAGTCACCGCCCTGTCCAGATCAAAATCCGAGTTTTGCTTCACGGAATAGAGGTCGAGCGTTTGGTCCTTGGGCGCCTCCCCGGCGGCGGCCCCGGCCGCCCCCAGGTTCCCGGCAAGTCCCTCCACGGCCAAGCCGAGCGCGTCCGCCATGAATTCTCTCCGGCCGAAGTACACCTTCTCGGGGCTGACTTCCCGCTCGGGGATCTGCCACCCGGGCTTTTTGTGAAAATGCAGGACGTGCTCCTCATTTTCTGCCGGCGAGCCGCTGGTCCGTTCCGGTCACCAGGTTGAATTCTCTCGATTCAGATCTGGCGGACAACCGCGATTCTCCGCCGGAAAACCCCTTTACTTGCGCAGAAAACGGGCTGAGCGCTTGAACGCGCATAGGCGGGGTTTGATTCCCCGCCTATTCTTCATCGTACAAAATATTCCCGTTTCACTCCGATTTCGTGGCCTTCTCCGGAAAATCGAGCCAAACCCCTTTCCCCCCCCGCCGAGTTGCGCAGAATTGTCTCTAACCCGGATTTCCCATATAGATTTGCGATTTCCACGCCCCTCAAGATTATTACGGTTTATAATTCAATCAGTTAATCCTTCCTCTCGCCCGCTGATGGAGAACACCCGGTGGGTGAAGCCGCGAAGAGCCCTCTGAGAGT
>CAZUHN010000067.1:0-18676 GCA_964620535.1 uncultured Nitrospinaceae bacterium
AAGCCTCGGTGGGAGGGAAGCAAATCCTGGGCCAGGGCAATCGAGACCCCCATCGGAAGGTAGATCCCCGCCCCGAAAATCGCGAGGACGGCAAGCCCCAAGACCGAGGGCGCGGCGAGGAAGGCGGTGAGGGCAATGAGACCCCAGACCGTCCCCCACACGACGACACGCCGCTTCCCGTAGCGATCGGCGAGAACCCCCCCCACGATCACCCCGATCGAACCGCTCGTGAGCATTACGGCATTAGCCGTCGCTCCACCCCAAAGGCCCATCCCGCGCTCGACGTACAAGGTCGGAAGAAAACCTGACAGGTTGGTCGTCACCACAGTCCGGCAGACAGAAAAACCCACAAGGATGGCGAGGGCCCCACGGACCGGCCGAATCGAGGCGAGAAGTCCCTTTTTTTCTGTGGGTGCCGGCGCGGGCACTTCACGGCCCGCCGCCCTTCCCGACTCGGGCAGACCCCAAAAAATCGCGAGGGCCATCGCAATGCTCGGAAAAACATAGATCCAGAGCCATTCCATCCCCAAAAATGTGGCCACCGCGATGGCGACATAGGGGCCGAGGGCGAAGCCGAGCCTTCCCCCTGTGACATAAAAGCTCACCGCGAAGCCCTGGCGGACCTGGCTCACCGTTCCAGCGCGCTTGGCCATGTCCGGGTGACAAAGGCCGGAGAGGATTCCCCCGAGAGTGACGGCCGCCGCCACATGGGTGAAGCCCGGCAGCCAACCTATCCCGCTGGTGGCAAGGCTCCCCCCCATCATCCCCACCGCCATCCAGGGAAGGCGAGGCCAGCGGTCCACGACGAGAGCTGTCACCGGCTGGCTCAACGACGTGCTCGCCGTAAGGAGGAAGATCAAGAAACCTACTGAGGAAAGGGAGAGCCCCAGTTTTTCACGGAGAAGAGGGAGGAGGGCCGGGAGAAACCCCAGGGAGCTGTCCACCAGGAAGTGGGTGCAGAAAAGAATTGAGAGCGCCCCCCAGGGGAGGACTGCAGGGCTCAAACGGTTCACGATGAAGAGTTCACTGTGCGCGAAGTTTCCTTCTAATGGGTCAGCCGGGGACTGACTATATAATTACCCCTGCGGGGAAAAGGGAAAGGAGGAAAGATCGCTTGCAGCGCAAGAGGAAAAAAGATCAGGAAGCGCGAATCCGCCTCCACCAGGGGCGGGTGTCCGGGAAGGTCCCCCGACGATCTCTGCGTGCGACGAAAAATCTAGAAAAACGAATCGGACTTCCAATCCTTCCATTTTCCCGCGCGGAGTAACCGCTCCCCCTCGCCCAGCCTGCGGCATGCCGCCAAGATGAATGCAAAAGTAAAGTCGGTCGTGGTCTCGTTGAGCACCACGGGGGTGTTTGTCACCGGAATCCCGCACGCCGAGGCGGCGTCCAGATCCACATTGTTATAACCCTCCCCGTAGTCGGCGATGACGCAAAACCGGGGGAGGGGCGTCCGTCACTTTTCTGTCGAAGGGGTCCGATACCGTGGGAATGAGCGCATCAACATCCCGAACGGCTTTAAGAAATTTCCTCCGGTTTATTAATTCCTCGCTCGGAAGCATTTCCAGGCGGGAACATTCCTTTATGTACCTCTCCGCTTTCTCGGGAATTCGACTGCAAAGAAACAGGTTCGGCTTTTTCACGCCTCTCCTCCATGGATTCAGTCAATCATGAATTCCTTTATTACCAGATTCCGGATGATTTCACAAAGAAAATCGGATCATCCCACCCTTCCGGACTCTTGCGGTCAACACTCATCTTGGTATAAATCGCAAGGTAGGCAAGGGCGCATATGCTGCGCCTCTTTCATTCGCAGAGGAAATTCCGATGGAGAACCGAACCATCCTCATCATCGCCGCCCACCCGGACGACGTGGATTTCGGAACGAGCGGCTCGGTGGCCATCTGGACTCGCGAGAAGAGAAAAGTTGAATATCTGATATGCACGAGCGGAGAAAAAGGATTCAATTCGGACAGCGCCCGCTCGATGCCTACGGAGGAGCGGCAGGCGATTCGGGAAACTGAGCAACGCGCCTCGGCCGCGGTAGTGGGGGTCAAGACCGTACATTTCCTGCGCTATCCCGACGGAGAGGTGGCGAACTCCCCTTCGCTACGCCGCGACATGGTCCGGACCATGAGAAAACTAAAGCCGGAGCTCGTCGTGGCGTCTGATCCCTCTCACCGGAAATGGGACTCCTTTTACGGCTTTCACAGCGACCACCGCGCGGTCTCCCGGGCCGCCTTCGACGCCCTTTACCCCGCCGTGGGAAACCCAAACTTTTATCCGGAGTTGTTGGACGAGGGTCTTGCGCCTCATCATCCCAAGGAGGTTTATTTCAACCATCCCTCGGAACCCGACTTGTGGGTGGACATCACGGAAACCTTCGACCTCAAGCTCGAGGCGTTGGCCTGCCACAAGAGCCAGATCGAGGACATCGACCAGCTGGTCCCTCACATGCGCGACTGGGCGAAACGCTCCGGAGAGGCGGGCGGCCTTCCGTGTGCCGAGTCCTTCCGGCGCCTCGAGCTCCCGAATTAGATTCCTTCCTCCCTTCTCATTCCTCCTCCCGCTTTTCATACCGAAAATACTCATATATAACCCATGTTATCTACTAGAATAGAGGCAATAGGTCCAGAAACGGGTAGGCCCATGAATGTCTTTCCGTGAATGGAATATTTTTTCGACCAGAAATGCGGCGGCGAAAAAGCAGTTTGCTGGGATTAGGGAAAGGACAAATTGGCTGCATTTGTTTTGTAGGGAGCGTAAAACGATGCCAATTACGGATTCGAAAACGGGAAAGGAAACCTCATTTTCAATTGAAGAAATGGTTCACAAAACGAAACTCATGCGAGCTTACGCCCTTACGGCTATTACCTGCGCGCAATCCGGCCATCCAGGGGGATCGCTTTCAGCCATGGAAATCATGGCATCCCTTTTTCTATCCGAGATGCGGCATGACCCGAAAAACGCCGATTGGGAGTGCAGAGACCGTTTCTTTCTGTCCAAGGCACATGCTGTTCCTGCACTTTATTCGGCCCTGGTGGAATCCGGTTATCACACCCTCGAAGAGATGGTAACGCTCCGCCGTCTTGGAAGCCCCTTTCAGGGACATACCGACCGAATCAAGTTGAAGGGTATTGAGATGAGCGGCGGTTCATTGGGACAGGGATTCGGCGTCGCGGTGGGTTGTGCCAAGGCCGGCAAAATAGATGATAAACCTTTCAGGGTTTATGTGCTTATGGGAGACGGCGAGCAGCAGGAAGGCTCGATTTGGGAAGCGGCGATGGCGGCCAGCAATTTCGAACTTGATAATCTTGTAGCCATCGTTGACCAAAACAGGCTTCAAATTGACGGTTGGGTAGATGGCGTTATGGCCATCGATCCGATCGCAGAAAAATACAGGGCCTTCAACTGGAATGTGATAGAAGTTGATGGCCATCGTATCCCTGAAATTTTGGATGCGTTTCAAAAGGCCAGGGAGACAAATGGCCGGCCGATTCTAATTGTCGCCAAAACGGTGAAGGGAAAAGATGTGAGCTTCATGGAAAATGTGGCCGGGTGGCATGGCAAGGCCCCGTCAAAAGAACAGTATCTTGAGGCAATGGCAGAACTTGCCCTCAAAGAATTTCCCGGGGAATACATCGATAAGCTTTTTGCCATTGCCGATAACTTCCACATTCAGGCAGACAAGAAAACGTTTCAAGACATGCCTTCATTCAATGAAAATTATTGGTGGAACCAGCAAGAAGACATGCAGGTCGATATGGAGCCCACCCGGTTCGGCTTCGGAAAAGCCCTCGCGAATATCGGGGACGACACCAGGGTCTGCACGATACATGCTGACATTTCGGATTCCATAAAGATTACAGACTTTGAAAATGGTTTTCCCGAAAGAGAAAAAAGAGTCATAAGCGTAGGGATTGCGGAGCAAAATATGATGCAAATGGCAGCCGGTCTCGCGAAAGAAGGCAAAATACCTGTGACCGGAACTTATGGCGTATTCTGCACCGGCCGTCCCTGGGATCAGATAAGGACGACGATCTGTTACTCCAACTTAAATGTGAAGATCGCCGGCGCCCATGGCGGTGTCTCCGTAGGCCCGGATGGCGCGACCCATCAAGCACTAGAGGAGTTTTCCCTGATGACAATCCTTCCGAATATGACTGTCATCGTCGGGTGTGATTCCATTGAATCCGAGAAGGTTACAAGCTACGGAATTCTTGAGGTAAACGGTCCGACTTTTTTCAGGTTCGGGCGTGAGGCAACCCCCGTCGTTACCAGAGAAGAAACGCCGTTCAAATTCGGCGTTTCTAACATTTACAGATTCCGGGGGAGAAAACCCAATTTTCTAAATGCATTCGAGATTACTTCCGCTGACCAGTATGAAAATGAGAATGAAAATATCGCCCTGATCGCATGCGGCGCGATGGTCCCTGAGGCGATGCGGGCCGCCTGGATCCTGAACGAGGTAAATAATCTTGAGGCTCGAATCATCAATCTTCATACTATCAAGCCGCTGGACGAGGAAACAATTCTTAAGGCTGTCGATGAAATCGGATTCATCCTGACCATTGAAGAACATCAAGTGGGGGGCTTTGGAAATATCGTTGCCGGGGCCGCCACCAGGTTGAAAGACAAGGACAGGCCTTTAATAATTGATATGGTGGGCGTTCAAGATAGGTTTGGGGAAAGTGGCGACCCCTGGTCGCTGACACGACAATTCGGACTCAGCGCCGAGTGGATTGCCGATAGAGCTTTAAAGCTATTAAACTAGGGAATCCACATATAAGTTTCATTGAAAGCGATGCCCCTTTTTGCCTAAAGCGTGACAATTTCGACGGTGAGAATTTGTCCACAATAACATCAATCGGAAGTTGATGGGTTTCCCGCTCTTTTGACTATGTAGTCGAAACTTGGGCAAGCATTCGCCCATATCATCTCGTCTCGAAGAGTTTGAGGGGTTTCTTCATGCACGGCTATCACGGGAAGATCCTTCACATTGATCTGACCAGAAGAAGCAGTCGGTACGAGGAATTTGACGAGGCCTTTGCGCGAAAATATCTCGGAGGAAACGGCTTCGCCGCCCGCCTCCTTTGGGGTCACGCCAAGCCCGGCGTAGACCCCTTGTCCCCGGAAAACTCGATTTGCTTCGCCGTGGGGCCCTACACGGACACCGCCGTTCCCAGCACGAGCCGGGCCTGCGTCGGGTCCAAGAGCCCGCTGACGGATCTTTTTTTCGACAGCACCTTCGGCGGATCCTGGCCGACGACATTAAAACGGACAGGGTATGACGCCATCGTCCTCCATGGCCGCGCCGACGCACCAGTCTATCTTTGCCTTGACGAGGAGGGCCTTCATTTCCGCGACGCGGGAAACCTTTGGGGCAAGTGGATCCGAGAAAGTTGCGACACGATCAGCGAGCGCGAGGGCAAGGCGGACGTCATCGCCATCGGCCCGGCGGGCGAGAACGGCGTCCGCTTTGCGGCGTTGGCCCACACCTGGCGGAAGAGCCGCGACGGGATCAGCGGCCGGGGGGGAATGGCGACCATACTCGGCAGCAAGAACGTCAAGGCCATCGCCGTGAGGGGAAAGGCGAAAATTTCGCTTTCCGACTCCGGGGCGCTCCGCGAATACGTCAACAACACGACCGCAGACGTGCGCGAGGGGACCGCCGCCCTCCACAAATACGGCACGCCCATTCTGGTCAACATGATCAACAAGATGGGCGCGCTCGGCACCATGAACCTGCAGGAAGAGATTTTTGAAAACTGCGACCCTATCAGCGGCGAGACGATGCTCGAGAATTTCCTCGACAAGGACACCACCTGTCTGAAGTGTCCCGTCGCCTGCGGGAAAGATTACTTGATAAAAGGGGGCAAATTCGACGGCGTTCGCTGGAAGATGCCCGAGTACGAGACCATCTTCGCCTTGGGCACAATGCTCAACATCAGCGATCCGGGCGCCCTCCTTCGCGCCAACCAGTTCTGTGACGAGCTCGGCCTGGACACCATCTCCGCCGGCGTCACGATGGCCCTCGCCTATGAATGCTTCGACCGGGGGCTCCTCACGAAAAAGGACGTCGGACACGATCTCCCCTGGGGAGACGCGGACACCATGCTCCGCCTCCTCGAGGACACCGCCCACCGGCGCGGCTTCGGGGCCCAGATCGCCGAGGGCGGAGCGCGCCTGGCTGACGCCATCGGGGGGGAGGCGCCCGAAATGCTCTACGCGGCGAGGGGCCTCGAACTGCCTGCCCACAGCGCACGCGCCCTGAAGGGGATGTCCATCGGCTACGCCACAGGTACGCGGGGGGGCAGCCATCACGACACCCGTCCGACCCTCCAATACGCCTCAGACCACGACAATACCTCAACGGAGGGCAAACCCGACTTCGCGATCCGCAGCCAGAACTACACTGCGCTCGGCGACTCCATCACCATGTGCCGCTTCACGAGCGAGCGCGGGTACGGCGCGATGGTGAACGAAAAATTCGCCCAAATGCTGAATTGGATCACCGGATGGGACACCACGGTGGAAGAACTCGAAGAGTTGGGCGAGAGGATCTGCAACCTCGAGCGACTCTATTTGGCCCGCGAAGGGGTGGACCGAAAGCGCGACATGCTTCCCCGCCGAGTCATGCACGATCCCATCCCGGAAGGGCCGCATAAGGGGATGCACTGTCCGCCCGAAGAGCTCGAGCGGATGAAGGACGAGTATTACGCCCTTCGCGGGTGGGATGAGGAGGGGTTCCCCTCCAGCGATACCCTGCAACGGCTGGAGCTTGTCGAGTTCGCTGCGGAACGCAAGGCCACCCTGTGACGGCAGAGAAAACATCCCCTCGAATCTTTCAGCCGGAGGAATGAGTTTAGAGGGAAAATCTTTCCGCACCTGCACATAAGCGCCTTTCTCGCATCCCGTCTCCGACCACCTTACTTTCCATAAAGCTCATGCATTCAATATATTACATCAAACATCCGAAGTTGGCACGCCCCTTGCCTCTGAAGGGCTTGGTGCAAACCGGCTCCCTGAGTCGGATCGCCGGACCACGAAGCGGCTCCCGGGCCATAGGGCACAACCTCCCTCTTTTTAGGTCAGAAGCTGTCATGCAAGAAAGGAAGCGAAAATGAGTGTATCCCCTCCTCTTTTCCGAGACGCGTCCTCGATCAAGAATGCACCGATCACGATCAAGGTCATCGGAGTTCAAAATTGTTCCTTCGACGCGAATGGAGTGCTGGACACCGCCCTGGGCGACATCAGGGTCCTTGCCCTCTTCCCCATGGAGAATAGTTCCACCACGCCCAAATTCGCCGGAAATTATAAATCTCTCCCAATCCATCCTGGGAACGCAGGCGAAATTCACCTCGACGCAGAGAGCAGACGGGTTCACCATTTCCACCGGCATGAACGATACCTTTGTATATGAAGCAAGCGGGTCGGCCACTCCCATCACGGCAAACCTGATTACGAACGGGGGTCTCGCTTCGGGCGTCATCCTCAGCGGGAAAGCGGATATCCCCGCATTCCGGCATGACCTCGCAAGATCCACCGCCTCCGTCACCTTGGATTTTCTCGCCTCGGCGTCGACTCTCGTCGGACCGGATGCCAAACTTGAAAGTGACTTCGGGGTGGCCTTTATGGCTTTACCGCCTCGATGGTCGCGGAGACGATGTAGTCTTCGATCCGGCTTCCGGGCATCCACTCTCGGATGATGTCGCTGCTCTTCCCAATGGGGTTGACGTGGATCTGAGAAAAACCCGCCTCGGCCAGCATCGCCTCGACTTCGGGGATCGTGGCCGCGCCCGCGATGCATCTCGTGTGGAGTTCTAAATTGTTGCGGACCTCGTCCGGTAGCGGTGCGGTGCTGACCACGTCCAGGATCGCGAGTCGGCCTCCGGCCCGAAGCGCCCGGAAGGCTTCCCGGTGGACAGCCAACTTGTCCGGCGAAAGATTGATGACGCAGTTGGAAAGGATTGCGTCGACCTCTCCGTCGGCCACCGGAAGATGCTCAATTTCGCCCAGGCGGAACTCCACGTTCGTGGCTCCCACCTTGGCGGCGTTTTCCCGGGCTCGCGTGATCATCTCTGCTGTCATATCGACCCCGATCACCCGTCCGTCTTCCCCCACTTGCTTCGAGGCCAGGAAGCAGTCAAATCCACCGCCGCTCCCCAGGTCGAGGACGGTCTCTCCGGGCTTCAGGTTCGCAATGGCCTGCGGATTCCCGCAGCCGAGGCCGAGGTTGGCGCCCTCTGGCACCGAGGTCACTTCCTCCTCCGAATAACCCAATTTCTTGGAAACGCCCTGCGCCGAGGCACTCACCGGCTCCGGAGCGCAGCAACTTGTCTCGCTCGTCGTGCAGCAACCCGTCTCCGCGCCCCCTGTGGCGCCGATCTTTCCGTACGTCTCCCGGACCGCTTTCCTGATCTCGTCCATGACTTTTCCCCTCCTCTTTCCTCGTCGATGGCCGCACGGAGATCGTGCACCGTCCTATTATATATAAAAACGGAGATCCTCCGAAAAGGACGCAGGTTTCAGGTGTACGGACAAAAAAATCTTTGGCCTAGACGCCGATTTTCCCGCTACCTATGGTTGACCTGGCCCCTCAAAAACGGTCCAGGCCGAGTGAGAGGGTTTTCTGTGCAGGACTAACATAAGGGGTGGAACCACTATCGGGGGCAGGTCAGACTCGTGGCCAGCATTTTCGATAGCGCGGGAACAGGCGCCTTCAACTTCGACGTCGCCAGCGGAGTGACTTCCACCCAGAGACAAACCGTCGCCTTCGATTTCGGAATCCCCATCACGACAGACGCCGGAACCGGTGACGACGGCATATTTTAATTCGGCGATTTGTTCTCTATCGCCAAAGTCGACAACGACGGGATCATCTTGGGGTAATTTCGGATAATTCCATTGACAGGACGGGTGTATTCTTCGCGAGTTTCACAAACGGCCAATCATTCCTACAGACGCAGATCGGCCTTGCCCTGTTCAACGCGTCAATTTTACTCACGGCACTGACAGAAAACATTTCCCAAGAATCAAAGTAGTCCGGGGTGGCGACGATCGCGCTGCCCGACTTCGACGGCGCCGGAAAGATGGTTCCTCCCGCCTTTGAAACTTCGAATATGTCGCTTGCGGAAGAATTCGCCAACCTGATCGTTCAGCAGGAAATATTTAAGGCGAACTCCCGAATCATTACAGTATCCGATCGGATGATCAAAACTCTCGTAAATATCTAACCGCCGAAACTTCGGATTGTCCTGCTCCACGTCGATTCGAATTAAATAACAACTAAAACAAGGGCAATCTCGCCGGAGCCTCTGGAAGCAAAAGTCGCTCCACCGGCTCGCCTTTGACGAAGTGTGATTCGACAATCTCCTCGGCGTCCCCGATCCGGACTCCCCCGTACCAGATATTATCCGGCATCACGCACAGAATGGGACCTCCCGCACATACATCGAGACAACTCGTGGCGAGGATTCCGACCTGCCCCTTCAACTCCTTTTCTTCCAGCAGTTCCTTGAGGCGCTCCCGCAGCGTGACGGAATCGACCGCTGCGCAACTGCCCTTGGGGTGGTCCGCCGCCCTCGCGTTCGTGCAAACGAGAACGTATCGTTTCTTCCGGAACATTCGCCTTCCCCGTGAGGATTTCCGCTAATGATACGACAAACGGATTCAAAGAACAAGATTTACGCGTGAAGGGTCAACGCCATCTCTCCGGAAGAAAAAGGGAAATCGCAGTTTCTCGGTGAACCCAAAAAAACGCCTCCGCCCCTATCCCCCTGCAGATTATTGTATGTTAGACTAGCATGACTTTTAATTATACACCCAAAGCAAACAAGGAATCAAAGATGGCCGCACTGGCATTTGAATTCAATAACCCGGACGAAGAGACAAAGCGGGCCACGCCAGTTCCGGAAACCCAGGAAGGACCGGAAGACGGTCCAAAGGAAGGAAAAAAGACCAACAACTTACCCGAACGCGTCACCCTTTTCGCCACCTGTCTTGTGGATCAATTTTGCCCCGAAGTGGGCGAAGCGACCGTTCATCTGATCGAGCAAACGGGGGCCGTGGTGGATTTCCCTGAGGGTCTCACCTGCTGCGGCATGCCCCACTTCAACAACGGCTTTCGAAATGAATCGCGAAGAATCCTTGTGCGCCAACTGGATCTACTCGCCGGAAATTGCCCCATCGTCGTTCCCTCCGGATCGTGCGGCTGGATGCTCCGTTGCGTTTTGCCGACCTTGTTCCCGGCCGACCCCTGGAAGCGGGAGAAAGCAGAACAGGTCGCGGCCCGCGTCATGGAACTCTCCCAGTTCCTGGCCCGCTATGGTCCTGGCCGAAAAAGGGGAGAGCTTCCCGGCAAGGTGGTGTATCACGACTCGTGCCATCTTCTGCGCGGTCTCGGTGAGCGCGATTGCCCGCGGAAGCTCCTAGACGGCGTGACATCTAACCGCCAAGAGCTTCCCCGCAGCGACAGGTGTTGCGGATTCGGGGGATCATTTTCGATCAAGTTTCCAGAAGTCTCCTGCGCCATGCTCGATGAGAAGATCTCCGCCGCCGAGAAGATAGAGGCAGATTGGATGGTCGCGGCCGATGCGGGCTGCATGTTGCAGATAGGCAAGGGACTCGCGCACCGCCAATCCAAAATACGCATTCTCCACCTCGCCCAAGCACTCGCGGGACCGGGTGCGCCAGGGTGGCCGGGAACAAACGTCTCCAGGGGAGAGGGAGCGTGAACAAATCCTTCAACGCGCGGGCGGCCCACGCCATCGCCGACCCAAATCTGAAAAAAGCTTTGCGACAAGCCACGGGTCGATTTTCCGAGTTGCGGCAAAAAAGCTTTACCTCAGTCCCCTCCCCTTTGGCCCTTCGGGCCAGGGCCCGGGAGATCCGGCGGCGCACTTTCGATGAGTTGGATCGCCATCTCGAAACCCTTCTCAACAATCTTGAGCGGGTAGGTACCCAGGTACACTTCGCCACGGACGCAAAGGCGGCGAACGAGGCAGTCCTCAAAATCGCTCGCCGCCACGGGGCAAAATCCGCCGTCAAGAGCAAATCGATGCTTTCCGAGGAAATTCACCTGAATGATTTTCTCGAAAAAGCGGGAGTCGCTCCCGTCGAAACCGATCTGGGAGAATACATCGTCCAGCTCGCAGGCGAGACGCCAAGCCATCTCATCGCCCCCGCCATACACAAAACCCGCCTTCAGGTGGCGGAGCTTTTCGCGGAAAAGCTGGGGTCGGAGCCGACGATCGATGCCGAGGCGCTGACGGCTCTTGCCCGGGCAAAATTGCGCGATGATTTTTTGGACGCAGACCTCGGAATTAGCGGTGTCAATTTCGCCATCGCCGAAACGGGGACCCTCTGTATCGTCACGAACGAGGGAAACGGCCGGCTCGTCACCACCTTGCCGAAGGTTCACATCGCCATGATGGGTTTTGAGAAGTTAGTCCCCACGGTGGAAGAGGCCTTCACTCTCCTCTCGGTCCTCCCTCGAAGCGGAACTGGACAAAAAATGACGAGCTATTTCTCCATGCTGAACGGACCGCGCGCGCCCGGCGAGACGGACGGGCCGGATGAGGTTCACCTCGTGATCCTCGACGGCGGCCGCTCCCGTCATCTGGGCGGCCCGTTTCAGGAGGCGTTCCATTGCATCCGCTGCAGCGCCTGCCTCAACGCTTGTCCGGTTTTCCAGACTGTGGGAGGCCACACCTACGATTCGGTGTACGGGGGACCCATCGGGTCCATCCTCAGCCCGATGTTACGGGGGCTCGATGTCTCCGGGGAGCTTCCCGCGGCGTCGAGCCTGTGCGGCGCCTGCCAGGAGGCGTGCCCCGTCCTCGTGGATATCCCCCGAATGCTTATCGAGATGCGCGAGGCAAAGACCGATCAGAACAAGATTCCCTTCGGGGAGCGCTTCGCGTTCCAGGCGGCCGCCCTGACGATGCGATCGCCGCTCTTGTGGCAGGCGTGCGGACGGGCACTGCCCTGGCTGCTATGGCCATTTACCCGGAGGGGGAAGGTGCGCTGGCTTCCGGGACCTCTCGGCGCCTGGGCGAAGGGGCGCGAAATTCCTTCCCCGGCCCGAAAATCCTTCCGCGCCCGCTGGCGGGAGCGCGAGCGGGCCGGCGGCAACCACGGCAGGGAAACGGCCGTTTCTCTTGGGGGACCAAAAAGCCCCGCCGGAGCGCAGGACGTCGGCGATCTCGTGGCCCACGCCCGGCGCGCGCTGGAATTGGGGGAGGGCTTGTCGCACGGGCACGCCAAGGCGCCTGCGGGGCCCCTGTCCGAAATTGTTGTCGAGGACGCGATGGCACGATTCGCGGCCGAACTCGAAACCTGCGGCGGGAAGGTTTTCCGCGCCAAGACGGAAGAGGAGGCCAAAAGCCAGATTCTTGAAATGACAAGTGCCTGGGAAGGCAAGCCCGTAGCCGTGAGCCAGGACCTTCCTCTTCCCGCCGCCGAGTGGCTAGAAGAAGCGGGGTTTGAGGTGATTCGTCCGGTTGGGGATAACGACGACCGGGACTGCATCAAAAGGGCGGGCGTGGGGCTGACCGGCTGCGACTGGGCCGTCGCCGAGACGGGAACCCTCGTTCTTCTTAGCGGACCCAACCGCCCCAGACTCTACTCCCTCCTCCCTGAGGTCCACATCGCCATCGTTCAAGAGGAACAGATCCTGCTTCACCTTTCGGCGGTCGCCACCCTGCTCAACAAGGCACTCCGACCGGCCAGGAAAAAAAGGATCAGCTGCGTGAACCTGATCACCGGCCCGAGCCGCACGGCGGACATCGAGCTCACCCTCATCCAGGGCGTGCACGGTCCCCGCGAAGTTCGGGTCATCCTTCTCCCGACCGATTTCCTGAGAGGGAGAACGCCCCGATGAAAAGCGCCCTTCGCCGGCAGGCATCTCCTCAAATATCGTAATACAGCGAGAACTCGTAAGGGTGCGGCCTGAGGCGCACGGCATCCACTTCGTTCTCCCGCTTGTAGTCGATCCAGTTTTGGATCATATCCTCGCTGAAGACGTCTCCCTTGAGCAAAAACTCGTGATCTCCCTCGAGGGCGTCCAGCACGGCGTCGAGGCTTCCCGGCGTTTGCATGACCCTGGCCTTGTCCTCCGACGGGAGGTCATAGAGGTTCTTGTCGACGGGCTCGGGCGGAAGAATCTTATTCTGGATGCCGTCGATTCCTGCCATCAACATCGCTGCAAATGCAAGGTACGGATTGCAGGTAACGTCGGGGCAGCGGAATTCGACGCGCTTTGATTTTTCGCTGTGCGAATACATCGGAATCCGCACGCAAGCGCTCCGGTTTCGGCAACTGTAAATGAGGTTAATGGGGGCCTCGTAGCCCGGAACCAGCCTGCGGTAGCTGTTCGTCGTCGGGTTCGTGAAGGCGAGCAGCGAGGGCGCATGGTGAAGGAGGCCGCCAATATAGTAGAGCGCGATCTGGCTCAGGTCCCCGTAGGTTCCCGACTGGAACATGAGATTCTTGCCCTTCTTCCAGATGCTCTGGTGGGTGTGCATCCCCGAACCGTTGTCCATGAAGATAGGTTTGGGCATGAAAGTCGCTGTTTTTCCGTGCCGCCGGGCGACGTTCTTGATCACGTACTTGTATATCAGAAGCTTGTCGGCCATGGTCGCGAGGGTGTCAAAGCGCATGTCAATTTCACCCTGCCCGGCCGTGGCCACCTCGTGGTGGTGCACCTCCACCTCGAGCCCGATGGATTCCATAATCAAAACCATCTCGGAGCGGACATCCTGAAGGGAGTCGGAGGGAGGCGTTGGGAAGTAGCCCTCCTTGAAGCGAAGCTTATGGCCCAGGTTCGGTTCTTCGTTCTGGCCCGTATTCCAGGCCGCCTCAGCGGAATCGATGGAATAAAAGGCGTGGTTCTCGGCCTGGGCGTAGCGGATGTCGTCAAAGATGAAAAACTCGGCCTCCGGGCCGAAGTAGGCTGTGTCCCCGATCCCGGCCGATTTCAGGTACCGCTCCGCCTTGATGGCAATGTAGCGCGGATCCCGGCCATAGAGTTCAAGGGTAACCGGATCTTTGATGTCGCAAATGATAACGAGGGTCGGTATCTCCAAAAAGGGATCGAGGAACGCCGTCGTGGGATCGGGCATAAGGAGCATGTCGCTTTCTTGGATTTCCTTAAACCCGCGAATGCTCGATCCGTCGAAGCCCACTCCCTCCTCGAAGGTATCCGGGCCCAGCGTGCCGATGGGGGACGAGAAATGCTGCCACATCCCCGGCATATCGCAGAAGCGATAATCCACGAATTTGGCCCCGGTGTCCTTTGCCAGCTTGAGAACGTCCGCAACGGTTTTGGTACCTCCGCCTTTGCCCGAATCGGTTTTTTTCTTTCCCCCTGTCGCCATCTTTTTCCCCTTCTCAAGATAAGTAATAAATCGAGCATTGTTGTTATCGCCAGTCCGAAAACGGTTGTTCCGCTTAGGGAGGATTTCCCCCAAAAGCCAGATTCATAGCTTGCACACACGGCATCTTCACACTCCGGCCAATGGAAAAGAACCTCAATTCACGCTCCCCCGCACCGGCTGGTCTTCCGTGAGAACATCCGTAAGCAGATCGCAGATTTCCCGGAGGCGAGCCCAATCCTCTATCTTTCGGTTGTCCGCATCCGTGACGTAAAAAGTATCAATGGCGCGCGGCCCTTCGGTGGAGATTTTCGCGCGGGAAATCGAAACGCCTTCTTCGGCGAAGAGACCCGCAATTCGGGAAAGGAGGCCATGCCGATCAAGCGTAACAACATCAAGAACGGTTGCGTCTTCGCTTACGGACAGATCGTATTCCACCACGGACGGAACCTCGAAATGGGATCGCTCTTTGATCTTGAGGAACCTTCGGTTTTTTTGTAAAAGCTTATTGATCTCCAACCGGCCTTCCAGGAGATTGGTCATCACTTCCCGGATACGATCCCACAGCGCATCGTCCGTAACGGCTTTCCCCTCGCCGTCCACGACATAAAATGTATCCACAACGAGACCGTCCTTCCGGGTGTACACCTTTGCCTCCAATATGCCGATGTCGAAGGCAGCCAGGGCGCCCGCGATGAGAGCAAAGAGTCCCAAGCGATCGTGGCACACCAGGGTAAGGCTCGTGTGCCCCAACCGGCGCTTATGCGTGATGTCAATGAGGCAGGGAATCTCTTCCTCTTTGAGTTGGCTGTCCAACTCAACGTGCCGCAAAATATCTTGCGGTGGAGCGGCCGCGACCCGATAACGCTCGGGCATTTCCCGGATGTGCCGACGTATCTCCGTCTCTCCAATCCGGCTCGCGGAGGCACGCGCCTCCAGCTCCACCTGCTTGACGATCTCTTCTTCGCGGTCCGCCAGCCGTGCGGCGTCCCCCGCTTCAAGGAGGCGCAAGGTCCTCTGGTAAAGCTCGTGAATCAGAGTTCCCCTCCACTCGTTCCAAATTCCCGGGGCGACAGAGTGCGAATCCGCGTAACTCAGTAAATAGAGCATCCGAAGTTGCTCGACGGTTTCCATCTTTTCGGCGAAGCGCGAAATCAGGGCCGGATCTTCAATGTCCCGCCGTTCGGCCGTGTGGTTCATCCCGATGTGATTCGCCACCAGAAACTCCACGACTTTCCCCTCATCGGCAGGAAGGCCGAGGCGGACGGTCACCTCCGGGACGGCCACCGCGCTTTTGTGCAAGTGGCGCGGTCCGCGTGCCTTGCCGATGTCATGGAGCAACAGCGCGAGCCGCAGCAGGTGGGTCCGTTCCATTTCCTTGTGGAGATGGGCGAGCTCTTGAAGGCGAAGCTCGCGGGTGTAGGCCAGCTCGTCCAGGGCGGCGAGGGTGAGCATGGTGTGCTCGTCCGCGGTATACCTGTGATATTGGTCATGCTGCACGAAACAGGTCAGAGGTTCGAATTCCGGGAGATATCGTCCCAGAAATCCCAATTCGTGCATTTCGTGGAGAGTCTGTGCGGTTCCCGCCTTGCCCATCAGGATGCGGAAGAAACTCTCCTTGACCCCGGCAGAGCAGCGAAACGCATCATCAATTCGGTCCAGGTGGGATCTGACGACCGCTCGAAGCTCTGGTGAAAGAGAGCAGCCAAATTGATACTGGCACTCAAAAACACGCATCAAGCCGGCCTCGCCCTCAAGCACTTCATTGGCATCGCCATCGAGAATGAGATGTTGATAATCCCGCAGGGCCAGACCGCCGCCCAAGGACTCGATTCTAGATTTTTTCTTCTTCCGGCTCCCCGCCTTCAGGCATTCTTCCGCCGCCTCGAAGAAATCCCGGCAAAAGGTTTGAATGGATCGGGCTCGAATGAAGTAATCTCGCATCAGCTTCTCACTCGCCGTCGCCGTGTCCTCGTCCGCGTAGCCCAGCGCCGGTGCCGCCGCCGCCTGGGCGGCAAAAGTAAGCAAATCACTCTTCCCCCCCGCCTGCAGGTGTAACTGGGCGCGGAGGCGAAGGAGAAAGTCGTAGGCTTCCTGTATTCGCTCGCATTCCGCCTCGGAGGAGAGGCCGGCACGGTGAATCTTCTCGATATTCTTCACCCCGAACAGGCTTCGGGCCAGCCACAAAATCACATGGAAATCCCGCAGGCCGCCCGCGCTCTCCTTGATGTTCGGTTCCTGGACATAGACCGATGGATCCCATAAACGGTAGCGTGCCCCTTGCTCCTGGAGGCGGCGGCGAAGTTGCACCCCCTTGCCCGCCCGAAGGAGGTACGTCTCGTACCGCTTCTCGAACTCTTGCGTCACCGCTTCACTGCCGGCAACGAACCTGTGCTCCAGCATGGCGGTTTCATTGTGGAAATCCTCACGCGCGTAGCGCAGGCATTCCGGCACCGAACGGGCGCTATGCCCGATGACCAAGCCAGCGTCCCAAAGTAAGTACAAAACGGTCCTGACGAAACTGCTCACCTCGGTGGTTCGCTTCGGAAAGATAAAAAGGAGATCGATGTCCGAGAGGGGTGAAAGCTCCCCACGGCCATACCCCCCGATGGCGAGCATGGCACATGGAACGGGGCTTACGGCTCCGTCCTCTTTGGCCTGAAGGACCAGTACGGCCTGCCCCCAGATGAGGCGAAGCAGGGTATCGATGAATTTGGAGCGAGTCTTCGCGAGTTCCAGCCCCCCTGCCCCTTCTTCATGGGCCTTCGCCAAGAGAACTCCGCCCCGCGAATGTTTCTCCTTAATGTAGCGCAACAAGGCGGGGCGCTCCCACCGCCCACCCGCAGGGACCGCCTCCTGAAGCTCATTCACCAGATCAAGAAGGTTTTCCAGAGAAAGTGTCATACGGACCGCAGCTAGATAGCTTCTTCGCCTCGCTCTCCTGTGCGGATACGAATAGTTTCCCCGATGGGTTGAACAAAGATTTTACCGTCTCCGATCTTTTCCGTCCTAGCTGCTTGCATGATGGTTTCAACGATGGTTTCCACCTTGGAATCTTCGGCCAGAATCTCCAATTTGATCTTCGGCAGAAAATCCACCACATACTCGCTTCCGCGGTACAGCTCAGTGTGTCCTTTTTGCCGGCCGAAACCTTTGACCTCGGTCACAGTCATGCCCGATACGCCGACCGCGCCGAGGGCCTCCTTCACTTCGTCCATTTTAAACGGCTTGATAATCGCCACTATCAAGCGCATAGACCCTCTCCAGAAGAGACACTTCACAGGGAATTGCGGTGAGACTTGACGACTTTGGCATTCTTCTGCCATCAATCAACGTACGGGGAAAATGCCCCCTTCTTCAGTTGCCGACGAATAAAATTCTACACTTTTCTACTTGCCCGATGTTTCCAGGGTGTTTCGCGTGTGTTTCTTCCGAATTAAATGCGCCGGAGGATTCAAAAACGAATATTCCCAATTCTCATTCGCACATCATTTCGAATCCCCGCCCGGATCGATATCTACCCAGGCCGAAACCGAACCATTCTTTTTCGTCCGCGGAGGTCCACATCCGGCGGGACGACGGAAAAACATATGCGGGACTTGCGCTTCCTATGTGGTTTGCCTAGACTTCCGCCTTTCCTGAGGAGCGGGAATACCCCTCCCAGGCTGCTTTTTCACAAAACCGGTGAGGGAGATACCTCGAAATGGAATGTACCCTGCTTGACACTTCCGTGAAATGCCATTTCGCCACCAAAGAAAACGGCGACAAGAACGGGTGCAGCTACAACGGGACGAGTTGCTTTCCCGTAATCGAAGAATGCTTGAAGGGGGACGAGGACAAGAACTGCACCCATATCATTGAGCATCCAAAGGGGAAATACTGCACGAAATTTCCCCACCCGGAGAACCGCTGGAATCGGGGACGGTGCCAGATGGCAACCCACATAAAGGTGGACTTGTCCGCGCCGCTGGAGAAAAAGCTGAACCCGCTCAAGGCGTCTAAGCGCGCCGCGCGCGGGGGATAATCCTTTCACGGAGCCGCACCAAAACCCTTTTGGCTAACACCCTTCACTCGAACATCTGAACGGAATTTCGTTGATTTCCCGAGGCGGGGATCCACCCGGGGAGAATCCGACTAGATCAGAAAACCGAGAGACAGGGCCCCCGCCGCCAAAAAAATCACGTCGAGAGCAACTTCGGTTAAGCTCCCGTGGCCAAGAAACTTCTTCACGAAAAGATATAGACACAGTCCGGCATAAGCGACCGGAATCAGCATCAAAACACCGGGAAGAAATGCGACCA
>CAZUHN010000068.1:0-9038 GCA_964620535.1 uncultured Nitrospinaceae bacterium
TAGAGGCCGTTTTTTTTCTCGATGCTGACGGCGTCATCGAAATCACGGGCGGTTTCACCGTCGATGGTAACGGTGGGCAAGGCCCGCAGGTCGACCCGGGAGCCGATCTCCTCCGGGCCTGCGGGCTGGGCGCAAGAAGAGGCATAGTCCTTTGCCTCCGGCGAGAAGGTTGTAGGGAGGCCGTAGCGAAATATAATGGCCTGGGCCTGGACTTCCGGATCATCGGGGTCCCCTAGGACCTCGATGGCCTTTCCTTCCGGTGCAGAGTGGGGTGTGCCGTACTTTACGATCTCGCCGGCTATGACGCTTCCCCGCTTCGCTTCGGGCATGCCCCGGGCCAGCTTCAGCGGGGGACCTAATCGCGGGTCCATGGGAAAAAGGTAGTCTCTCCCTTCCAGCTTCTCGTAGGTTCCGATCATCCGTTTGTGTCCCCGCTCCAGAATTTGAACGATACGGGCCTGACTCCCCCCCTTCCTGTCTTTTTCGATGCGGACGAGGGCCCGGTCGCCGTGCATGGCACGGCGCATCTCCCGGCGATTCAGATAGAGGTCTTCCTCCCCTCGATCTTCGGGGATGAGGAAGCCGAAGCCGTCGGGGTGGCCGTGGATCCTACCGGTTATCATGCTCTGGCCGAGAGGCAGGGCGTAGTGGTTTTTGCGCAGGCGGACGAGCCTGCCCTCCCGGGCCAGTTCCCTGAGGGCATCGAGGATCTCATCCGGATCCCGAGCCGGTCGGCGGATTCCCTTCTGGATCTCTTTGAAACTGAGACTCCGCCGTGGTCTGACCGAAAAAAAAGAGAGGATTTTTTCTTTGATTTCCGCCGCGGGCGATTCCATCAACTCAGGGAGCCTTCAGTGGACAATTCCTGGAGGAGCCAGTCATCCCCGAGATCCCGAGGGCGGGGAATTTCCGCGAGGAGCATTTCTTCTTTGAGGGATTTGATGATGGACCGCGCAATTTCATGAAAGTCCTTCAGCACCATGACGACGATGACGGACTTTTCCCGGTCCACGGTGCGGATGATTCCCACCGCTTCGTAGGATTCGAAGATGAACTTCACATAGGCGATATCTTCGGGGTGGAGTTCGAGAAAGATTTCACAGAAATCCATTGCGGCGCACTCGGAGGTCAGCGATTAGTATAACTTTGTCCTAGGGCGAACTGTTATCCGCCTTCGCAGAACACCATGGACGTCAGCCCGGGGAGGCTTCATTTCCCTAACAGTTGCTCCAATCCCTTGAGAATCCACTCGCGGCCCTTGGACTTTTTGTCGGACTTCTTATTCCCCAGTACCTTTTCCACGCCCCGGCGCAAAAGTCCTCTCTGGAGGTTCCGGCTCAACAGCCGGATGTCGGGTCTCGGCTGAACGTTAGGGAGGGTTCCTTCGAGGACAAAGGGGACGCCGAGTCTGCCTTGATCATCCACCAGGTAGCGGACGTTTTTATGTTTTTGCGTCAGCTCCTTGGTAAAGCGCGAAGACATCGCCAGGACGGCCTTCCAATTCACGGTTTTTTCGAAATCCACCCATCCCTTTCCCTCGATCTTGTAATCGTGGGTTGCCAGGAGCATGTTGTCGGTGATGAGCCGCTGGCCGCCCAGGCGGATCGAGGCCGCCAAGGTTTCAAAGGGGGTGTCCTTTCGTTTAAAGATCTCCGCGTAGCGTGGGGAAAGGCGGGTGGCGATCATGTTCCCGATCCCGGGCAGCCCCGTGACCCGTGAAAGCACCCCTTGGACAAGATTGAAATCCTTCAGCGTGCCCCGTTCCACCAGGGCTCTCCCTTCTCCTCGCGCCGTGCGCTTTATTGCCGCCCAGTCCGGACCGGAACCGCTCAGCTTTCCTTTGAAGGAAAGCACCCCGTCCACGCGCTTCGAAAAATCAGGAGATAAATGTGCGAGGAGCGACTTCAGATCCATGGAATCTATTTGGGGACGCAGGGTAAAACGAATCTTTTTATCGGTCTCCCTTTCCCATTGACCGCTTCCTTTGAAACTCCCGCCCAGGGCTTGGAAGGTCATACTCTTTATATCCACCCGGTCATTGCGCCAATGGAGTTCTCCTTTGAGTCTTTTGTAAGCTATCTTCTGGAACATCCCCGCGCCCGAGGAGACCCGGGCTCGGGCCGATGAGTTGCCGTTCTTTGCCTGGAACTCTCCCGCGCCGACAAGATCTTTGACCCAATCCTCTCTGTGCTCCGGTTTGTTGGTCAGATCAGCCAGGTTGAGCCGGGGCGAGCGAAGCGTGTAACGGACCGTGGGGTTTTTCAGATCGCTAATTTTACCTTGCAAGTTCAATTGCGATGAGCCTAGACGCAGTTGCAGCTTTTCTACCTCCGCCTCTTTGCCGTGAAAAGTGATCTTCGAGGTGACGCCCTCAAGAAATTGACCGGTTTTCTTGCCCCTGGCACCTATCCCCTTCAGGTCCAGATTGCCCCGGATGTCCAGTTTGCCTCCCTGCGGGGCAAAGGATTTGTGGATCGAAAGATCGAACCCCAGCTTCCCCCTAAGATTGTAGGGCGAAACGGGGGGAAGAAGCTTGTCCCAGCCGGTCAGGTCCACCGAAGCCGATCGCAGCCGTAGATCAAGTCTGCGCTCCGGTTTTTCCTCGATGGTTCCGGAAAATTGGGCCTTGAGGTTGTGCATGGAGAGCGTTGATTTTTCCAGCACCAGCCCGTTGTTCTTTCGCACGATGCCGATCTGCAGCTCCGCCGGGATACCCTTGGGTTTCTTCAGCCAATGGGCGTAATGGATTTCGCTTTCGTCCGCCGTGATTTTTATTCGTACCTTTAAACGCTGCAGGGTGCCCTCTATTTTGCTGGTCAGGCTGAGGGGGCCTTGAGACTTGAAAGAGGCCGGGAGAATGCCTTCGACGAAGGGAATTTTTCTGAGTCGATCCAGGGCCACCGGTCGGACGGTCATCTCACCTTTGACCACAGGACCCGCCTGCGCGCCATTGCCCGAGAAGTCGAGATCCGCCTTGAGGGTGACGTTGTCGCTGGTTGAGCCGAAAAAGGCGCCTGCCAGGGCGAAATCCTTTACACGGGGCCGGTCGATGGTACCGACAATTTTCGCCTTGAGTCTCAGGGGCCCCCTCACATCGAGGTAGGAGGGGATGAACTCCTTGAGCATGGGAACGGCCTGGATCAACTGGGCCAGGGGAAGCGACTTGATCTCGCTTTGAAGGTCCAGCGGAACTTCATTCCATTTTTCCACGGAGTTGATGGGGCCTACCGATCCCTCCAGCAGGACGTTTTGTCCGTCGGCATTCAAAAGGTTGGCCGCCAGTTGGATTCCAGCGGTTTCCTTCGGGCCGAAACCGGTCAGGCTCATGTCGAGGTTGCCCAAACGGATCTCGGCCGGTTGTTTGGAGGTACGGTCCACATAGTGAATCTTCCCCTGGCTGACCTGCACACCGGAAACGAAAAATGCCAGCGGGGAGCGTGTCCTCGGCTCTTCGACCCTTCTCTTCTTTTTGGCCTTCCTCTTCGATTCGGCCGCGGCCAGGAAATTTAGGTCGCCCCTTTCGTTCTTGATGATCTGTATCTCGGGTTCGGTCATGACGAATTTTTCGATTTCGATTTTCCCTCGAAGAAGAGGAAGCCAGCGCGTTTGCATCCTGAGCTCTTTGGTCTGGATCAACGGTGTCGCAGCGAAGCGAGGATCGTCCGCGATGCGCAGGTCTTTGACGGCGAGTCCTAGTCCGCCCCAGAGATTGAGGCGGATATTTTCAAAGGTCACGGTACGGTCGAGGGCCTTTTGAATCTCGCGCTGGATTTGGTCCCTGTTTTTGTCGATGAGGGTATTCAACGACAGGACCAGAAGGGTCACCGCGAGTGCGGATGCGATGAGGGTAGCGGTAAGAATTTTTCGCGTTTTTTTACTCATGATACCGGAGGGAAACTATTTTTCGAGTTTATCCCATTTGCTCCACGATAGTGGAGATGCCCTGGCCCACGCCGATGCACATGGTGGCCAGGCCATAGCGGCTGCCGCGCCGTTTCATCTCATGGATCAGCGTCGTCACAAGTCGCGCCCCGCTGCACCCCAGCGGATGGCCCAGGGCGATGGCACCCCCCTTGACGTTGACCTTGTCCGGGTCCATGCCAAGTTCTCTCATACATGCGAGGGATTGAGAGGCGAAAGCCTCATTGATCTCTACGAGGTCGATTTTATCCATAGTGAGCCCCGCCCTCTTCAGGGCTTTTTGCGTGGCCGGCACAGGCCCCATGCCCATGTAGGAGGGGTGGACCCCCGCCGCCGCCGAGGCAACGATCCGTACGAGGGGCTTCAGGTGGAGGGCCTCGGCCTTCTTCCAGCTGGTCAGCAATAGCGCCGCGGCGCCGTCGGACAGGGGCGAGGAGTTGCCCGCGGTGACCGTTCCGTTCTCCTTGAAGGAGGGTTTTAACACGCCGAGTTTTTCCATCGAGGTATCGGATCGCGGACCTTCGTCTTTATCGTAGACCAGAGGAGTTCCTCTCCGTTGGGGAACCTCTATGGGGACGATCTCATCTTTTAAAAGTCCGTCCTCCTGTGCTTTGACCGCTCGCTGGTGGCTTTGCAGGGCAAAGGCGTCCTGTTCCTTGCGACCAATCTGATACTTTTCCGCTACGTTCTCCGCGGTATCCCCGTTGGAAATGAGGGGATAAAGCTCGGCGAGGCGGCGATTAGGGATGCGCCAACCCAACGTGCTGTCGTAGACGGTGACGTTGCCGCGATGAAAGGGGTTCGCGCTCTTGGGCATGATCCAAGGGGCTCGGGTCATGCTTTCCACACCCCCGGCGACGAAGATATCGCCATGGTCTGTCTGAATGGCCCGTCCCGCGTCATTGATGGCTTCGAGCCCCGATCCGCACAGACGGTTGATGGTGGCCCCGGGGACCGTATAGGGGAGGCCTGACAGGAGCGCAGCGTTGCGCGCCAGGTTGCGGGAGTCCTCGCCGGATTGGATCGAGCAACCGAAGTAGACGTCCTCGACCTCCTCCCGGTTGATGCCGATTTTCTCGATCAGTTTCCGTATGATGAAAGCCGCCATGTCGTCGGGACGGACCTCTTTTAGGATGCCGCCGTGGCGGCCCATGGGCGTGCGGATGGCGCTCGCAATTACTGCTTCATTCATGCTGGGAACCTCATTCAAGAACTATACTGGTAAAAGCCCTGGCCGCTGCTCTCGCCCAATCGGCCGGAAATGACCATTTTTCTGAGCAACGGTGCGGGCCGGTAGCGGTCCTCGCCGGTCTCCTGATGCAGCCCTTCCAGCACCGCCAACACCTCGTCAAGGCCGACGCGATCGCCCCATCGGAGCGGTCCTAACGGATAGTTGACACCCAGCCGCATGGCGATGTCGATCTCCTCCGCCTTGGCCACTCCTTCGTCCAGGCTCCTTGCCGCCTCGTTGATGATAAGGCTCAAAATGCGCGGGAAGACCAGACCGGGGGCATCTTTGACCTGTTCCGTCTCCTTCCCTAGGGTTTGGAATAGCCCTGCCGCTTTCTTCATGGCGCTCTCCTCCGTCACCAAACCCGCCGCTAATTCTACCACCCTTCTTTCCTCAAGGGGATAGAAGGTCGCAAAGCCGACCACTCGCCCTGGTTTTTTGGTCCAGGAGGCGATGGCGGTCGCCGAAAACCCCAGGCAGGAGGTCAAAATAATAGCGGAAGGTCGGAGAACGGAGTCGAGCTTTTCTATGTTTCGTCGCTTTTCCTCCTTGGGGCCCGCGAGGGTCTCCACGGCGATGGAGGCCGAGGGGGGGACCTTCCCGGTGCCCGAATGGAGCGTAGTCTTGATCCCTTTGTCGCGGCAGAGCCGCGTCAGTTCTTCCGCGAGCCGGGTCATCCCGCTGATGTCTATATTATTTTGCGCCATAGTCGTAAAATCCTCTGCCCGTCTTTCTTCCCAACTGGCCCGCGAGAAACATCCTGCGCTGCGTGGGGCTGGGGCGGAATCGGGAGTCGTGAAAGAAGGCTTCGAAGAGGGACTGCGTGGCCGCGAAGTTGATGTCGAGTCCGATAAGATCTATCAGCTGGAACGGTCCCATGCGGAAATTTCCCGCCTCCCTCATGACTCTGTCGATGGTCTCTACCGATGCGTTGCCCTCGTCCAGGATGCGAAGCGCCTCATTATAAAATGGCCTGGCGATGCGGTTCACCACGAACCCCGGCGTGTCTTTAGCGCAAACGGGCGATTTGCCAAAGCGCTTCACGATCTCCACGGCCTTGTCGATGGTCGCAGGCTCGGTCTGTTCCCCTTTGATGACCTCGACGAGTCCCATGAGGGGCGGCGGATTAAAGAAATGCAATCCCAATACCCGGTGGGGACTTTTTGTCGCCGTGGCGACGGCGGTAACGGATAGGGAGGAGGTGTTGGTGGCCAGAAGAGTCCCCGAGTCGCAAAGGGCGTCAAGCCTTTGGAAGATCTCCCGCTTGAGCTTGAGGTTCTCCGGAGCCGCCTCGATGATCAGGCCCGCGGCGCCGAGATCGTCCATTATAAGAGAACCGCTCAGCCGGCCGAGTATCTGCTCCTCCTGTTCGCCGGAAATCTTTCCCCGCTCCCGACTTCCCTGGAGGAAATTTCGAATCTTACCCAATCCTCTGTCGATGAAATCCTGCGACACATCGTAGACCACGGTATCGTAACCCGCCTGGGCGACGACCTGGGCGATCCCCGCTCCCATGGTTCCCGCTCCTATCACGCCGATTTTAGAATCATCCGCCATGGTTATAGGCTCACTTTCCTGTAAACACCGGAGTTCGCTTTTCGAGAAAGGCCTGGACGCCCTCACCAAAGTCCACGCTTCTTCCTGCGATCTCCTGAAGGTAGGCTTCGTACTCCAGCTGGCTTTCCAATTGGGGCAGCAGGGCCCGGTTGACCGCCCGCTTGATCAGGCCGACGCTGCGCGGCCCGCGAGCAATTCCCCCGGTCAGCTCGCGGGCGGCATTGGCAAGCTCACCCACCGGGACGACGCGGCTGACCAGTCCGATGCGCAGCGCCTCCTGCGCATCGACGGGCTCGCCCAGGAGGAAAAGCTCCATGGTTTTGTTGAAGCCGACCAGACGGGGGAGAAAAAAGCTGCCACCGCAGTCGGGGCCCAGCCCGACCCGGACGAAGGCCTCGATGAATCTCGCCTCTTCGGAAGCGATGCGCAGATCGCAGGCCAGGGACAGATTACACCCGGCGCCGGCGGCGACGCCGTTCACCGCCGCCAGGATGACCTTTTCCATTCTGCGCATGCGCAGGATAATGGGGTTGTATCTCTCGCGCAGGGACTGACCCAGCGAGCCGCGCTGCTCGCGAGAGCGCGCCTTCAGGTCCTGGCCGGCGCAGAAGGCCCGGCCGGAACCCGTGAGGACGATACATCGGACGTCCTCGTCCCGCTCCGCTTCGCACAGGGCGCTCAAAAGTTCACTGTTCATCTGAACGGTGAAGGCGTTCAACGCCTGGGGGCGGTTCAAAGTGACAGTCGCTACCCCGTCCAACTTCTCGTAGAGTATGGTCTCATAGCTCATGTCTGATGCGGCCTACTTTCCCTTGAAAACCGGTTTACGTTTCTCTACAAAGGCCGCCATCCCTTCTTTTTTGTCTTCCGAGGCAAAGAGCAGGTAAAGAGACTTCCGCTCGAAATCCAGCCCCTCGTCCAGGGGAGTGTTGGCCGATTTCAGGATGGCCTCTTTGGCCAATCTGATGGCGAGGGGAGATTTGCCGGCAATCTTCTTGGCCATTCCTTTGGCCTCCTCCATGAGAAGTTCCGGCGGGACAACCTTGTTCACCAGGCCGAAGCGCTCTGCATCGAAGGCGCCCAGCTGCTCGGCCGTGAGGACCATCCCCATGGCCCGGTACTTGCCCACGATTCGCGTGAGGCGCTGCGTCCCGCCCGATCCGGGGATGATGCCGATGTTGATCTCGGGCTGGCCGAAGCGCGCGGTCTCCGAGGCGAGGATAATATCGCAGCTCATGGCCAGCTCGCAGCCGCCGCCCAGGGCGTATCCACTGACGGCAGCGATGATCGGCTTGGCGATCTTGTTGATCCTGTCCCGGAAGAGAAGGCGGCCCTGCAGCCGCTCGTCGAAGGGCGTGGCCTCCTGCATCTCTTTGATGTCGGCTCCGGCGGCGAATACCTTTTCTCCGCCCGTGAGGATGATAACCCGAACTTCATCATCCCGGTCGAAATCTTCCAGGGCAAGGCACGTCTCTTTAACCAGGGCAAAGGATAGCGCGTTTAACTGCTGCGGCCGGTTCAGAGTTGCGATGCCGACGGCGCCGTCTTTCTCAACCAATAGATGTTCATAGTCCATGTTAATGATGAGCTATATAACATGGAATGGTGAGTTTCAAGGTCGATTTTCCCTTGAGAAATAGGGATATTACGGGCATTCGAAGGGGAATTAAACAAGAAAATTCTTTTGCTCGCCGTTATTTCAGCCTTCTAACGGTCTAATTTCTATCATAAAAAAATAAATGGGTGGTTTAAAAGATCATTTGACCACCACTCGCCATCTGGAGTAACCTCCCCCGTTTGTCAGTTCACTTTTAGCAGGCCGGTAACCAGCTAAGGCCTCATCCGTTAAAGCCTACGACAAGTTTGCAAAGGCTTTATGAGTTGAAATTCCCCCCGTTTTTTGGACAGGTAGTTAAGTTATAAAAATGAGAGGATAACTTGTCTAGAAACGGGGAGAGGTGAATGACCAAGAGACGTAAGAAATATACGGAGGAGATCAAGACTCGGGTGACTCTGGAAACGACTAAAGGGATACACACATTAAGTGAACTCAGCGCGGCGTATGGGGTGCATCCCACTGTGATCACACAGTGGAAACGGCAGTTGATCATGGGGGCGGTGGAGGTGTTTAATCGAGGCAATCCAGCAGGTCGAAGCGAACAGGAATTGACAGCGCCGCTGTACGAGGAAATAGGGCGGTTGGAAAGGGAGATGGAGATTGACTGGTTCAAAAAAAGCTTTGAGCGCGTCGCTGGGGGAACGGCGAGAATGGATCGAGCCAAAAGATGTGATGTTGTCGATCGTAGACCAGTGCGCCTTGGCAGGTCTG
>CAZUHN010000069.1:0-35329 GCA_964620535.1 uncultured Nitrospinaceae bacterium
GTTGATGTCTCTGTGCTCTCCTGTCTGCTGGGGTGGAACGGCACCATGAACGACTGTAGGCTCATCAATGACAGGTTTGCCGAGGTACAACGGCAATTTCCGGGCCGCTTTGTGGGACTGGCTCATGCCCCCGTTCTCGAAGGTGAGGAGGCCTTGAGGGAGCTGGAGAGGGCCGTTTTAGAGCTTGGATTATGTGGGGTCACCATCACCTCTCAGGTCCACGGAGTTCCTCTGGACTCCCCCAGATTATATAATTTCTACGGGAAGGTCAGCACGCTCGATGTGCCGATTTTTGTCCATCCGGCATTGATCCCCATGGGGTATGAGTTCATCAAAGATTATGATTTGGCACGCATCCTGGGAAGGGAATTGGATCTCGCCCTGGAGACTACCCGGATCATTGCAGGGGGAATTCTGGACCGCTTTCCGAATCTCAAATTTGTCATCGGCCATTTTGGGGGAGGTATTTCTGCCATCAAGGATCGACTGGTGGCAAAAGGGTACCGGTTCGGGACCCTGAAGCGTCCCTTTGAGGAATATTTTGACATGCTCTACTTTGACCTTTCAGGCTTTGAGGGAGGTCTCACCGCTCTACACTGTGCCCTCCTGGGAATCCGGCCGGATAGGTTGGTTTTTGCCACGGATTATCCCCAGGATTTTACGGGAGTGGGCACGAATACGGGAAGAGGAATGAAGGCAATTCGGGATTACGCCGATGCCGTTAGGGGCTTGGACCTGAAAGATGAAGTCAAGGAAGGAATCCTGGGTGGCACAGCCGCGCGGCTTCTCAAGCTCAAGTAGAAAGACAGATAAATTTTTCGTAGAATTGTATTTAACTCGTCAGCCTAAAGTTCTCGTAAGTCAAACATTCGATGAGTATCTATAGGGTTCTGGTAGAGAGAAGTCAGAAGGTGTGACAGCCATCCAATAGAGAGGGGTTTTCCACTCCCTGTGGTGTATTGGATTTCCGAACCTATTAGTACCAAGTTGCTACCAACTACTTAGTAGTAAAAACTTTTCTTTAACTTAGTGATTTTAAACGATTATGCCCACTCAATAAAAAATTCCTGAAAAATTTTTTGAATTCAATGACTTATTTTAGCTTGAAACTATTTTGAAACTCGGTGGTATTATAGCAAATCAGTAGTCCTCAGTTTCTTTCTCCAAAAACGAAATATCAGTCTTACAAACCTTCAGATGTTCTTAGTTCCCTTAAGTACTTCTCTGAAATTGGTAATTTTTTTATAAGAGAACTTTTTTCATCTATTACCCTCCAGAATGGTAATTCTGGTTTTCTTCCATTTGATTGTTCTATGGATGCCTCTATTGCTATTCGTAAAAATATTCCAGTAGTGAGGGGACAGGTGTTGTCTGCGTTGGAATTTTTTGCCAACTCTAATCGCATTAACTTAACGGATTTTTCAGTTCCGAAAGGAATTTTTGCTATGTAGCCTGCGATAGATTTTGGAGAAGAAATCAACATCTTTTCTCCTGCCTTTAAATCACTGAAATTTTTTTCAATTTTTTTTATAACTTCAGTATAGGTTTTGTTGAATTTTTCAGTTGCACTAGACATAGATTGATTTACCATAAGCCAGTGAAAAAAAATTATTCCCACTCGATCGTGCCGGGCGGTTTGGATGAAATATCGTACACAACACGGTTGACGCCGCGCACCTCGTTAATGATGCGGCTGGCCGCCTCGGCGAGAAAGTCATGGGGCAGCCGGGCCCAGTCCGCCGTCATTCCGTCCTCGCTGGTGACGGCCCGGAGGGCGAGGGCGTTTTCATAGGTGCGGGAATCGCCCATCACCCCCACCGTGCGGACGGGCAAGAGCACGGCGAAGGCCTGCCACACTTTTTCATACCACCCGCTGTCGCGGAGCATCCCGATAAAAATCCCGTCCGCCTCGCGGAGGGTATCGGCCCGCTCCTCGGTCACCTCGCCGAGCACGCGGACGGCCAGGCCGGGGCCCGGAAAGGGGTGCCGGCCCAGTATCCCGGCCGGAAGCCCCAGCTCGGCGCCCACGGCGCGAACCTCGTCCTTGAACAGCTCGCGGAGGGGCTCGACGAGTTCGAGGTCCATCCGCTCGGGAAGGCCGCCGACGTTGTGATGCGTCTTGATGGTGGCCGAGGGCCCCTTGAAAGAGACGCTTTCGATCACGTCCGGGTACAGCGTGCCCTGGGCGAGGAACTTCGCCCGGCCCAGCTCCCCCGCCGCCCGCTCGAACACGCGGATGAAGGTCTCGCCGATACGCTTGCGCTTCGCCTCGGGATCGGTCACCCCCTTAAGGTTTTGGAAAAACTCGGCCCGGGCGTCCACCGCGGTGAGGTTCAGTTCGATCCTTTTCCCGAAAACGCGCGAGACCTCCTCTGCCTCGCCCTTCCGCAGCAGGCCGTTGTCCACGAACACGCAGACAAGCCGATCGCCCACGGCGCGGTGGATCAGCGTGGCCGCGACCGAGGAGTCCACCCCGCCCGAGAGGCCGCAGACGACCCGCTCCCTCCCCACCCTCTCACGGATGCGCTCCACCGACTCTTCGATGAAGGCGCGCATCGTCCAATCCCCCGTGCAGCCGCATACTCCGAAGAGGAAATTTTTCAGGATCTCCTGCCCGCGGGGGGTATGCGCCACTTCGGGGTGAAACTGTATCCCGTACCTGAGGCCGTCCTCGGAGCCCATGGCGGCAACGCGTGAGCCGTTCGAGTGGGCCAGGGCGCGGTAGCCCGGCGGGGGCGCTTCGATGGCGTCCCCGTGGCTCATCCAAACCGTTTCGCGGCCGTCCAGATTTTCGAAAAGACCGGAGTGATCGTCCACAACCAACTCGGCACGGCCGAACTCCCGCTTCTTCACCGACCCGACCCGCCCCCCCAGGAGGTGGGCTATCAACTGCATTCCGTAGCAGATCCCCAAAAGCGGAATTGGCGCGGCCAGCAGCGAGGGGTCGACCGTCGGAGCCTCATCCTCGTACACGCTCGAAGGCCCGCCCGAGAGGACGACCCCCTTCGTCCCCTCATCCACCAGGCCGCGCCAATGCGAGGTGCAAGGGTGAATCTCGCAGTATACGCCCAACTCCCGGATCTTCCGGGCGATTAACTGGGTGTACTGGGAGCCGAAGTCAAGAATGAGAATCTGATCGAGCATAATTTTCAGCGGGCGAAAAGATCTGCAAATAGGATGCCCCTGACTTCTCCTTGAAGGATCACTTTTGAAAGCTTCGCGACCAGCTTCCCTCTTGTTTTCCGGAGATCCCTCGGCGTCGAGAGGACGTCATACGAAAGCCGGTAGAAATGATCGTATACGATCTACCGGACGGCCAAGCGCTTCGCCTTTATCTCGTTCGCGGCCGTCTTGTTCGAGACGAGAATGTTCAGGGTAATGTTCAAAAAACGCGTCTCCCCGTTTCGCTTCCCCCGATTCCCTTCGAGCGGGATGAAGAAGACATTCTTGAGGGATACGTTGATCCCCTGCTTGACCTCCACGATCGGGATCTTGGGAAGGATGACAACCCTTTTCTCTTTTTTTCTCTCTCTGCGTTTAGAGGGCAACGCAAAAATCGTCCCCTTCTCCTCGGTGGGTGATCGCCTTGGGCAGCGGCGGCGCTTTGGCTTGGAGGGACGGCTTTTCCGGCTTCGGCGGTTCGAGGCCGCTGCGCGCGATAAAGGCGAAGCCCCACCCGAGGGCGAGCATCAACGCGGCGGCGCGGGCGAGGACGGCGAAAAACGAGATGCCCGAAGGCGCGCCCTTGGCCTTTGCCTTCTTTGCCTTCTTTGCCTTCTTTCCCTTCTCCGCGTCCTCGGCAGAGGCTTCCGCCTCCTCGTCGCCCGCTTTCGGAGGAGGCTTCCTCCCCCTCGCCGAACTCATCTACCGAGGTGCTCTTTTCCGCTCCTTCCTCTAACTCCAGATCTTCCGCGGTATCAATCTCGGTAGCGAATGGATTCTTTGCCATATCATTTACTCAAGAATGAGCGGGCGGATGTAAAAGAGCCTTTCCCTCCGCGCATCAATCCGCGACGCTGCGAATCGGGCGGCACCGACCGGAAGCGCACCTCCGCGCCCCCGGCCCATGTTACCTCAGTCCCGCTGATAATTCGGCGCCTCGCGCGTGATGATGACGTCGTGAACATGGCTCTCCCGTAGCCCGGCGGTGGTGATCCGGATGAATTTTCCCTTCTGCCGCAGCTCGGCGATGCACGCGCACCCGGTGTAGCCCATCCCCGCAGCGATGCCCCCCGTCAGCTGAAAAACGCTCGACGAAAGCGACCCCTTGTAAGGAACGCGCCCTTCCACCCCTTCCGGAACAATCTTCGAATCGCTGAAGGGCTCGTTTCGCCCGTCCTGGAAATAGCGGTCCCGGCTCTCCCCGTTCTCCATCACGCCGACCGAGCCCATGCCCCGGTAAATCTTATAGCTGCGTCCCTGGAAAAGAACTTTCTCTCCCGGGCTCTCCTCCACCCCGGCGAAAAGGCTGCCGATCATGACGGCGTGCGCGCCGGCGGCAATGGCCTTCACGCAGTCGCCGGAGTACTTGATGCCCCCGTCCGAGACGATCCGGACGCCGTGCGGCTCCGCCGCCGCCGCGCAATTGGCGATGGCCGAAATCTGGGGGACGCCGACCCCCGCCACCACGCGGGTGGTGCAGATGGATCCCGGGCCGATCCCCACCTTCAGCACGTCCGCGCCGGCGGAGATCAAATCGCGTGCGCCCTCGGCGGTGGCCACGTTTCCCGCCATGAGCTTCACGCCGGGAAACTCCTTCTTGACCTTCTCCGTTCCGCCCAGCACGCGCTTCGAGTGGCCGTGGGCGCTGTCGATGACGAGCAAGTCCACCCCCGCCTCGATGAGCGCCGCGCACCGCTCGCGCATATCTTCGGCCACGCCTACCGCCGCCGCCGCCCGAAGCCGACCGTACTCATCTTTTGCCGCCTTGGGATAGCGCCTCAGCTTTTCGATATCCTTGAGGGTGATCAGCCCCTTGAGATTAAATTTGTCGTCCACAACGAGGAGTTTTTCGATTCGGTGGGTGTGCAGCATCCCCTTGCTCTCGTCGAGCGTCGTCCCCTCGGGAACGGTGACAAGCTCATTCTTCGTCATGAGGTCGGAGACCGGCCGCTCCAGGTTGGATTCAAACCGCACGTCACGGTTCGTCAGGATGCCGACGAGCCTCCCGTTCTCCGTGATGGGAACGCCCGAGATGCGATACGTCCCCATGACCTCGAGCGCCTCTTTGATTTTCTGCTTGGGGCGCATCGTGATCGGATCGGCCACCATGCCGCTCTCCGAGCGCTTGACCCGGTCCACCTCCATCGCCTGTTTCTCCACCGACATGTTGCGGTGGATGACCCCGATCCCTCCTTCCTGGGCCAGAGCAATGGCAAGGTTCGATTCGGTCACTGTGTCCATGGCCGCGCTGAGGAGCGGAATCCGAAGGTCGAATCCCTCGCAGAGGGTGGTGGACTGATCGACGTCCTTAGGAAGAACGCTCGATTGCGCGGGAAGCAGCAATACATCATCGAAGGTCAGCGATTCTTCAATTGGAATGGTGAACATAAGCTGAACAATACTCCGGGTTAGATGTGATGCGTGGAATGATTGAGGCGCCTGATCGGCGCCCGGTCCGCCCCCGCCCTTACCCTCGGACGAGCCAAAGAGAGGCCGAGAGAGAAAAGGCACGAGCCGCCCGCTTCCTTACAGGGCGGATTTCCGGTAGGCTTTTAAAAACAAAAAGTTGCACAGGGGAAAGGATTTGGGGGCCCTTCCCCTCAACCCATTCTCCGCGCCCGTGTTTCGAGTGTCAAGGAAGTGTCACCCTCCCATCTCTCTTCCGGCCCGTCACCGGAGAAACCGGCGGCGGACAGGGCCAGACCCCAGCGCCAGCAATACCGGGCGCCCGTGGGGACAAGTCCACTGGGCCGAGGTGTCCTCAAGGTCTTTCACCAGGGCGGCGACCTCCTCCGGGTGGAGGGTCCGCGCCGCCTTGATGGCGCTCCGGCAGCTCATCCGGGCGATCACCCCGTCGATGAGCTCGGGAAAACTCATGGGAGAATCCAAACCGGCCAGCCCTTCGATCACGCCCCGGACCGCGCCGAGCGGGTCACGATCGGCCAGAAGCGCGGGAACCGCGCGGACGAGGTACTCGCCCGGCCCGGCCGCCTCCAATTCGAACCCGGAACGCTCCAGCGTTTCCTGGTGCTCCTCCGTCCGGAGAGCCTCCTCCGGGCGAAGGGAGAGAACGGGAGGGACCAGGCAGGCTTGCCGCTCCACCCTCCCCTCGCGGAACTGATCCCGGAACCGGTTGTAGAGCACCCGCTCGTGGGCGGCGTGCTGATCCAGAAAGACGAGCCCCTGCGGCGCGGCGAAGAGGAGGAAGCACTCCTCCCACTGTCCCAGGTACCGGCACTCGGAGAGCCGGACCGGGTCCGAGGGGTCCGGCGGCTGCAGCAGTCGCTCGGAAGCGCCCGCATCCGGGAAAGAATCCGAGGAGAGCTCGGCAACCTCGCCATCCCCGTTTTCACCCGAAACACCAGGCCGGGGGGCCGCCTCCGGGCCGCGCTGCAATACGGCGAGGGGGGGCGCCGGAGCGGGCGGGCGCACCACCCGGAGTGGGCGCGGAGTCGGCGGCGCGCCCAGAACCCGGGTGACCGCCTCGCGCACGGTGTTGTAAACGGTCGAGGCGCGCCGGAAGCGCACCTCCTCCTTCGCCGGATGCACGTTCACGTCCACCCCCTCCACCGGAAGGTCCACGAAGAGGACGAAATAGGGGTGGCGGTCTCTCGGCAGAAAGGTGTGGTAGGCGCTGTAGACGGCGTGTACGAGGAGCCGGTCGCGCACCGGCCTTCCGTTCACGAAAAGGAACTGCCCGTCCCGGCCAGAACGGCTGAGGGTCGGTGCCCCGGCCCACCCGCTGATGCGGAATTCTTCGCCGTTTTCCCCGGAAAGCGCCAGGAGGTGCAGCCCGACCTCCTTTCCCAGTAACTCGGCCACCCGCCCCCGGGCGTCCATCCCCGCGCGCAGTTCGAGGTGGGTCCGGTCCCCGTGACGGAGGCGGAAGGCGACCTCAGGGTGGGCCATCGCGGCGCGCGTCACCACCTCGACGCAGCGGGCGATCTCGGTCTGGCGGGTCTTGAGAAACTTCCGCCGGGCCGGCACGTTGAAGAAGAGCGATCGGAGGTCCACCTCCGTCCCCGCCGGCGCCCCCATCTCGATCACCCGCTGCAGGCGACCGCCCTCCATGCACACCTGGGTGCCGACCCCATCCTCCGCTCGGCGCGTGGTCAGGGTGATCTTGCTCACCGCGGCGATGCTCGGGAGCGCCTCCCCGCGGAAGCCGAGAGTGGTCACGCCCTCGAGGTCTTCGTCAGAGGCGATCTTGCTCGTGGCGTGGCGCTCGAAGGCAAGAAGGGCGTCGTCCCGGCTCATGCCCGCTCCGTCGTCGAGGACGCGGATCCGCCGGGCGCCGCCCCCCTCCAAATCCGCACAGATGCGGCGTGCCCCGGCGTCCAGGCTGTTTTCGACCAACTCCTTTAAGGCCGAAGCGGGTCGCTGGACCACCTCTCCGGCGGCGATTTTGTTCGCCAAATTTTCGCTGAGTACACGAATGGCACTTCCGGCGGACATCGCCCCGATTCCTCCATGGAAAAGAGGATGGATAATCCCCGATGGAGGAGTTGATGTCAAGGAGAAAACTACCATATTTTGTGGTCGCACCTCTCCACAATAGCTAGATAGTGGAAATTGAGGGAGTTCGGACGGGCGTGACTCGAGGCTCCCCTCGGGTGTAGAGTGGGCGCTGCTCCGATTCGAAAAAATTCCTGGTTGCCAGGGAGTGAGGATGATGCCCGCGTCGCCGGAAAGCTTCCCCAAACTGTTGCGCGTGATGGCCCGGCTCCGGGCGCCGGACGGATGTCCCTGGGATCGGGAGCAGAACCACGAGAGCCTGAAGCCCTACCTCATCGAAGAGGCCTACGAGGTCATCGAGGCCGTCGACTCGCGCGACCCGGCGAGGCTGCGCGAAGAGCTCGGAGACCTCCTCCTCCAAGTCATCTTTCACTGCCAGCTCGCAGAAGAGGCGGGAAGGTTCGGCGCCTTCGATGTGGCTGAGGCCCTGGCCGAGAAAATGATTCAAAGGCACCCCCACGTTTTCGGGGACTCGAAAGCCGCCTCGAGCGGAGAGGTGCTGCGGAACTGGGAGATCGCCAAGCGCAACGGGCGGGCCGAAAAAGGGGAAAAGAGCGGTGCGCCCTCCATCCTCGACGGCGTCCCTGAGGCCATGCCCGCCCTCCAGCGCGCCCAGCGCCTCCAGGGAAAGGCGGCCCGCGTGGGGTTCGACTGGCCGGACCTGGAAGGGGTCGTTGCGAAAATCGATGAAGAGTGGTCGGAGCTGAAAAAGGCCATCCGGGAGGAAACCCGGCCGGAGATTGCGCAAGAGATGGGCGATTTTCTCTTCTCCGCCGTCAACCTCTCGCGGAAGCTCAAGGTGAACGCCGAGGAGGCCGCCCGCTCCGGCGTCCGGCGGTTCATCGTCCGCTTCCACTACATCGAAGAATCGCTCCGGACCGCAGGCCTCTCTCCCGAAGAGGTGTCCCTGGAAAAGCTCGACACGCTCTGGCAGGAGGCGAAGGCGCGCGAGGCCCGCCCGGCGCCCTCCTAATCCCCCGGCTCGATTCGCCGGGACAGGGACACTCCCGGCGACCATGGGGATGTCCCCCCGTCTCTCCTGTGATAGCGTAAACGCTCGGAAGCAAAACCTTTCTCCCCGCCGGCGGACCGATAGATGGCTCGGGATTCACGCAATCCGGACGGCAAGTCCCCGCTGCCATCCTCCCAGGCAAACCTCTTTCCCGGCGACAACGGCACCCTCTCGGGGACGGTCGAGCGGGTCCGATTTCGGGCCGAGGAGACCGGATACACCGTCCTCCTCATTCAGCCAGAGGGGGACTTTCCCCGCGTAGCCGCGGTGGGGCGGCTCCCCGCGGTGCGCGAGGGCGAGCAATTCCGCTTCGAGGGCGAGTGGAAGGAACATCCCCGGTTCGGCAAACAATTCCAGGTGAGCGCCGCCTACCCCCTGGTCCCGACCACCGCCGAGGGGATCAAAAAGTACCTCGCCTCGGGGACAGTTAAGCACATCGGGCCCGTCCTCGCGGATCGGATTGTAGCGCGCTTCGGAGAGAACAGCCTGGAGGTACTTGACGACAGCCCGGAGAAGCTCCTCGGCGTGCCGGGGCTGGGAAAGAAGAAGCTCGGCGAGATCGTCGAAAGTTGGAGGAGCCAGCGCGAAGTCAAGGAGCTGATGCTCTTCCTCCAGCAGTTCGACATCCCCCTCCACCTCGCTGAGAAGATCTTCCGCACCTACGGCGCCAGCGCCATCCAAATTCTCAGGGAGAATCCCTACCGCCTCGCGCTGGACATCTTCGGCGTCGGCTTCCGCACGGCGGACGAGATCGCGAAAAAAATCGGCATCCCCCCCGACGCCCCCGGCCGGTGCGAGGCGGGGGTGGATTACATCCTCCTCCAGCTCTCTGAGCGCGACGGGCACGTATTCGTTCCCCGCCCGCATCTCATCGAAGAGTCTGTCGAGATGCTCGGCGTCTCCCCCGACCTCATCGAGCGGGCCATCGAGGCCCGCCGCAAGGCGGGAAGCCTCGTCGTGGAGGAGACGCCCTCCGCCTCCGCGCCGGAGGCGGGAGCCGGTCCCGCCGGCGCGGTCTACATGACGACGCTCCACGCCGCCGAGGCGGAGGCGGCGCGGCGGCTGGCCGCGACCTCGCGGACCCCCATCGACGCGGCTCGGCTGGAGGCCGCCCTTCTCGGAAAGGGAATCCCCGGCGCCTCCCTCAAGGAGCGCCTCTGTGCCCTCGCCCAGACCGCCCTTGCGGGCGGCCGGGCCACGCACGATCAGGCGAATGCCATCCAGGCGGCCATGACGGAAAAGGTGCTGATCGTGACGGGGGGGCCGGGCACGGGAAAAACCACCATCATCAACGCCGTGGTCCGCCTCTACGACCAGCTCGGCCTCCAGGTCCTCCTGGGCGCTCCGACGGGGCGGGCCGCCAAGCGGCTCTCGGAGGTAACCCAGCGCGAGGCGGTCACCATCCACCGCCTGCTGGACTTCAGCTGGTCCACGGGCGGCTTCACGCGGAACGCCGCCCAGCCCCTCCTGGCGGACGTGGTCATCGTGGACGAGGCCTCCATGCTGGACATCTCCCTCCTGGCCCACCTCCTGCGGGCCGTCCCCGACCCGGCCGTCTTCATCCTCGTCGGGGACGTGGACCAGCTTCCCTCGGTCGGGCCGGGGAACTCCCTGCGCGACGCGATCGAGTCGGGGGCCTTTCCGGTGGCGCGCCTCCGGGAGGTGTTCCGCCAGGAGAAGGAGAGCTTGATCGTCGCGAACGCCCACCGGGTGAACCGCGGGGAGATGCCCCGGAGCGGCGAAGGGTCCGACTTGGACTACTACTTCATCGAGGAGCCGGACCCGGAGCGCTGCGCCGACCGCGCCGTCGAGATCTGCCGCGAGCGCATCCCCGCCCGGTTCGGCCTCGACCCGATCGCCGACGTCCAGGTCATCGCCCCCATGCAGCGCGGAACCCTCGGAGTCCAGAACCTGAACGCCCGCCTACAGGAGGCGCTCAACCCCGGGGGCGGGGGCCCCGCCTTCCAGCGGGGGGGGAAGGTCTTCCGCATCGGCGACAAACTGATGCAAACCCGGAACAACTATCAGAAAAAGGTTTTCAACGGAGACATCGGCCTCATCAGCGGGGTGGACCCGGAGAGCCGGTCCATCCGCGTGGCCTACGACGGGGAGCTCGTCGAATACGCGGCGACCGAGCTGGACGAGGTGATCCACGCCTACGCGGTGACGGTCCACAAGAGCCAGGGGAGCGAGTACCCCGCCGTCGTCGTTCCGATCCACACCCAGCACTACCCCATGCTCCAGCGCAACCTCATCTACACCGCCATGACCCGGGGGAAACGGCTGGTGGTCTTCCTCGGAACGAAAAAGGCGCTCGCCATCGCCCTCAATAACGCCAAGGTCCGCCGCCGGTGGAGCCACCTGGCCGAGCGCCTCCGGCGGGAGATGGATCTGCCCCTCCCGGGTCCGGGGGCCGGGACCGGCCCTTTGTCCCCCCGCGGCGAGGCACCGCCGGACGAAGCGCCGCCGGACGCGATCTACGAAGAGGAAGTCGGGGGCGAGGCGGAGGGCGAATTGCCCGGGCCCGGCGAGCTCACCTATCACCCCGTGGAAGATTGAGCCCCCTCCTCCCCCGGGCGCCCGAGCCGGTCCGGCCGTCCCGCCTGCCCGCCGCGGCAAAGGGGAGGGTGAGGATGGTTGATCCGCAATAGTATTTTCGGCAGGAATTGCTTTTTTCGATGACAAGTCAGAAAATGCGGTATCAACCCCAATAGAAATAACCTATCACCGCCGAAGCAGTGACGGGTGCCGGAGAGAGGCCGTTTCCTCCTCTTCAGGAAACTTAGACCACGCATGGGAAAACACATGGAAGCTGGAACCACGCCTCCGGGCGGCACCTCCCGCTGGTTCTTGCTATTTGAGACTGCGGTTGTTCTGTTGATATTTGCAGGGGCGGCAGTGCTCTTTGTCATCATGCCATCGCTTACTTCTCAAGAGGAGCTTCCGGGCGCGCAAGCTGCTTTCACCCTTTCGGCTTCAGCATTCCCCCGGCTAACATTCGGTACATTGGCAATCCTCAGTATAACTTACATCGCACTTGGCCTGCGTCAATTCCCCTTTGCCAATCACATCAAGATACCGATTCAGATCGGGAAATTCGCGCGCGCAGGGATGATATTATCTTGTGCGATCCTCTACCCGCTTCTGCTTGACTGGTTCGGCTTTGGCGTTTCGACATTTTTGGTAATTGGCGGGATGACGTTCTTTCTCGGAAACAAGGTGTGGTGGAATGTTCTCCTTCTTGCTGTGCTCTCTCCGGTCGTCCTCCGGTTTACTTTGGAACGCCTCCTGTTCATTTCGCTGCCCCGTGCGTCCATTGAGGTACTAGCGGCCGGCGAAGAAGCCTTGATGCAGCTGCTTTCCCGAGTGTTCCTGCACGGATAAAAACGTGGCGATAATAGACAATCTTGTCCAGGGCTTTTTTCTTCTTTTGCGCTGGGATACGTATGCCTACATCTCCGCGGGATTAGCAATGGGGATGTTCGTGGGAGCGATGCCGGGACTCACGACCATACTCGCCATGTCGGTCCTCCTCCCTATTTCTTTCAAAATCGAGCCCTTGCTCGGGATTCCCTTCCTCATCGGCCTCTACAAAGGAGGGATCTATGGCGGAAGCATCCCCGCCATACTCGTCGGCATTCCCGGGACGGGCTCTTCGATTGCGACAACTTTCGATGGGCCCGCCCTTACGCGGAAAGGAAAAGCCCGGAAGGCGCTCGAAATGGCGCTCTTCTCATCCGTGGCAGGAGACTTCCTTTCGGATCTGATCGCCATCGTGCTTATCGGGCCAATCGCCATGATCGTTATTCTCGTTGGTCCTCCTGAAGTATTCGCCATCATCCTTTTCTCTCTCATCCTCATCGCGAGCGTCTCGGGCGAGTCCGGCATCAAGGGCGCCATCGTCGCATGTATCGGGCTCGGGCTCGGCTTCATCGGAATGGACGCGGCCACCGGGGCTCCCCGGTTGACCTTCGGACTCGAGGCCCTAAGCGCCGGCATTCCCCTCATCCCCCTCGTCATCGGCGTCTTCGCCATCCCGGAAATCCTGGAGGCCGTCGAATCGAAATCTCTCCGTTTCATCGCCGATCACGTCGACTTGAAAAAGGCGGGAGAGCGGCTTAGGTGGCACGAATTCCGGCGATCGATCCGCACGATTCTGCGGTCAACCGCCATCGGGGCGGGCGTCGGAATGGTGCCGGGCGTCGGACAGGTACCGGCCGCATTCATCGCCTACGGTGCGGCCAAGCGCGCCTCTCAGAATCCAGATGGCTTCGGAAAGGGCGAGCTCGAGGGCATTGCGGCCCCCGAAGCGGCAAACAACGCCGTAAACGGCCCGACTCTCGTTCCGCTGCTGACGCTTGGCATTCCGGGCGACATCGTTACGGCCATTTTGCTCGGCGCCTTTATGGCACATGGTTTGCGGCCGGGACCGCAGATCTTCCAGGAGCAAGGCCCTCTGATATACGCCATCTTGCTGTCGATCGTATTTGCAAACGTTCTATTCCTCGGCCTTGGCTACATCCTCCTAAAGCCCTTTGCCATGGCGATCAAAATGAAAAAGGCCTATCTGATCCCGCTCATTTTCGCCATGGCTTTTATCGGTACGCTCTCCACCGGCGTCAGAACTGATATCGTAATCATGCTCGTCGTCGGCTTTTTCGCATACATTCTCCGCAAGCTCAGCTTTAACCTTGCCCCCCTTATCATTGCATTCATCCTTTCCGGCGAGATAGAATACACGTTGAGCCAATCCATGACATACGCAAGGGGTGATATTTTCCACTACCTTTTCATTCAGCGCCCCATCGCCTCAGCCTTTTTGACTGCCGGCCTATTTTGGACCGGCTATATGGTTTTCCGTCGCTTTCTTCGAAGGAGCCCTGAACCGGGCCGAGGCTAGCGAATCTACCAGGCAAGTGATCCCATCTAGGAGGAGAAATCATGAAACGCCGATTCACAATACTGATCGCGGGACTTCTGTTCGCCGGATTGATGCTCCCAATCTCCGCCCGGGCGGCGTTTCCGGATCGCCCGATTACCCTCGTTATCCCCCTCGGCCCTGGAGGCAGCCACGACCTCCACGCCCGCGGCATCACGAGCATCATTGCCGATGTCCTGAAGCAGCCCATGCTCGTGAAGTTCGTCCCCGGAAGCAACGGCATGAAGGGGACGGGGTTCGTGGTCAAAGCCAAGCCCGACGGCTATACCATCCTCTTCACCCACAATGCGTTTGACCAGATCTCGCCCCAGCTCCGCAAAGTTCCTTTCAACCCTCTGAAGGATTTGACGACCATCGCCAAGATCAACCACGGGCAGACGCTCCTCGCCGCCCCGGTTGACCGGCCCTATAAGACCTTGAAGGAATTCATCGCCCACGCCAAGAAGAATCCCGGAAAATTGAACGTCGCCCACGCCGGCGCCTTTGGGGTGGGACACATGCCGGAACTCCTGCTGGCGAAGGAGGCCGGCATCAAAGTGGCATACACCCACCACAAGGGGGGCGGCGCCATCCTGTTGTCTTTGCTCGCGGGCAGGGACGACGCCGGAGCTGCCTTTACCACCCAGGCGCGGCCCCAGGTGAAGGCGGGGAAGCTTCGCGTTTTGGCCATATTCGGCGACAAGCGCCTCAAGGGCGACCCAGTATTCGAGAACGTGCCGACAACGGTCGAGTTGGGATACACGTCGGCCACCTTCACGATGGACCGCATTTTCATGGCGCCCGCCAAGACCCCCCCGGACAGGCTGAAGACGCTTCGAACCGCCTTCGAGAAGCTGACGGAGCATAAATCCTTCAAGCGGTTCATGCGGAGCATCGGCAACCCGGTGATTTTCATGAATGGCGAGGAGTACGACAAGATCCGGATCAAGCGGTATCCGATATATGGTGATCTGATCAAATCGTTCAAGAAATAAGCGGGGAAAAGTACTGTGGGGGCCCTTCATATTAGCCGATTCTGAGGGGCATCATTCGTTGCCGTTGAACCTCTTGGGGAGAATTTCTGCGAAGAGTGTCGGGCCCCCATAAAGGAGTCAATAAATGCGCTTCATGTACATCTGTCCGGTGCACCACGACGACACGACCGAGTATTTCCAATCGCTCATGGCTTCCCTCAAGGCCGACGGGCTGCTGGATGGAATCGAGTTCGATATGGACCCCGGCCCCGAGGGCCCGGGCGTCCGAGGCCGTGCGGACCTTGTGAATGTCTCGAAGGAGCTCATGGATCGTGTACACCAAGCGGTGGATACGGGCCGCTACGACGCCATCGTGATACAGGGCTTCTTGGACCCCGTTCTCCTCGACGCCCGTGAGGTCTCCCCCATTCCCGTCCTCGGCTGTGGGGAATCGTCTTACCACCTGGCCTCGCTCCTCGGCCACCGCTTCTCCATCATCGACACCCTGGAGTGCATGGCCATCATGCTCCGCCAGAGGGTGGAGATGTACGGTCTCGGAAAGAAACTGGCCTCGGTGCGCTCGGTCGAATACATCCCCATCGACGTGATGGAGGGGCACGGGGACCGCGTAGAAAAACTCGACGCGATGGAAGATCAGTGTCTCAAGGCCATCGAAGAGGACGGAGCCGATACCATCATCCTCGGCTGCTCGTGTCTCTCTTGGATGGAACCTGAGATGAAAGAGCGGTTGCGCGAGCGGGGGTACGATGCGCCCCTCATCGTGCCAATCCGGGCGGCGGTGAGCTTCGCGCGCGTCCTCGTGACGATGGGGATGCGGCACAGCCCGCTCGCCTACCCGCCGCCCATTCCCAAGCCCTTGGCAATCGTGCGCTGAGACAATTTACGGGCGGACGACGATAGGGACCTTCTGTGCGGCAGAAAAGGTCGTTGGGGATCTTCGTGGGGCGGATCTCGAGCCGGCCCGTTGGAATGGGCTGACGAGAGCTTTATTGCCAGGAGAAGGATTGCGCCCCCCCAGGGGACGCGAACCCCCTCACCGCCCGCCGGCAGTTTCATCGGACATTCGAAGGGCCGGGCTTCGCCCTCCGCTAGAGCAGGGCGATCTGCAACAGCCGGAAGGTGAGCATGGTTGCGCCCGCGGCGAAGGGGAGGGTGAGGAGCCAGGAGGAGATGATGCTTCCGATCACGCGCAGGTTGAGGGCGCCGATTCCCCGGGCCATCCCGACCCCGATCACCGCCCCCACGATGGTGTGGGTGGTGGAGATGGGAAGGCCGATCTGGGAGAAGACAAGGACGGTTGTGGCCGCGCCGAACTGAGCAGAGAAGCCGTTCTGCGGCGTGATCTCGGTGATTCGGGTGCCGATGGTCGAGATCACCCGCCAACCCGATATCCAGAGGCCGCTCACGATCCCGACCCCCCCCAGCACCAGCACCCACCAGGGGATGGGGACCTTGGAGGCGAGGGATCCGGTGCGGAAGACGTCCAGCACCGCCGCCAGCGGCCCCACGGCGTTGGCCACGTCGTTCGCCCCGTGGGCGAAGGCCACGTAGCCCGAGGTGGTGATGAGGAGGAAGGTGAAGAGCCGGTTGGTGATATCCCGACTCCCCTTCCCTCCTTCCCGTTTGAAATAGTACCGGGCTCCGGCGCAAACGACCGCCCCCACGATGATCCCGAACAGAAGGACGGACCAGAAATTGACCGGGAGCTTGAGGTTCTTCATTCCCTTGAAGACGAAGGACTGGAGCAGAACCACGACGACGAAGAAGATAATGTAGGGCGCCGCCCGGCGGCTGGCGTGCTCGGGGTCCTCGGCCGCGAGGATCTTCTCCCGGACGAAGTAAAAAATCCCGAATCCCAGGAGCCCCCCCATCACGGGGGAGATGATCCAGCTCAGGACGATGCCGGCGATGACTCCCGCGTTCAGCGCGTCCGCCCCCTTGGCGATGAGACCGAATCCGATGACCGCCCCGACGATGGAGTGCGTCGTCGAGACGGGCAAGCCCAGATAGGTAGCCGCGTGCAGCCACGCCGCGGCGCCGAAGAGGGCGGCCGTCATGCCCAGGATGAAGAGGGTGAGGTCGCCCCGGAACACGGCAGGATCAACGATGCCCTTCCGGATGGTGGAGGTGACCGATGCGCCGACCAGGACGGCCCCCGAGAACTCGGCCACCGCGGCGATGATGATGGCGTTTTTCAGGGAGAGGTAGCCGCTTCCGATGGCGGGAGCCATGGAGTTCGCGACATCGTTCGCCCCGATCATCCAGGCCATGTACGCGGCGAAGGCGCAGGCGAGAGTCACCAATATCAAATCAGAAGACATGCCGTCTCTAGGGGGCTACAGCACTGAAAACGGAATGAGCGCTTACTTCTTATAGAGCATCACCCGGACGCGGTCGGCGGTCTTTTCCGAATAGTTCGCGATGTCTCCGATCTCCCGGAGGATCTTGGACCACCAGAAAACGTCCAGCGGGCTGAGGTCGTCCTCCATCCCGAACATCATGCGCAGCATCTCGAACTGGGCCTTGTCGGCCCGCCACTCCATCTGGCCGATCGCGTCAATCCTCGAAAAAATATCCTCCGCCCCGGGCCCAGTGAGGCCGACTTCCAGCAGGGACTCCAACGAGCCGATGACGGCAGAAGTCGCCCGGAAGGTCTCCACGCTCTCTTCCACATAGTCGATGAGGGGCTCCCGCCAGGAGGTGGGAACCGCGGTCTCCCGGACGGTCAGCAAGAAGGCGATGTCCTCGACGGTGTCGGGAACGCTGTCCTGCTGGGAGAGGACGCTGAGGAGGTCGGTCCGATCCACGGGGAGAAAGATGCTCCGGGGCAGTGAGTCGCGGATGCCGTTCTTGATCTCGTCCGCTCGGTGCTCGAGCTTCGAGACCTGCTTAGCGAGGTCGGCGAGGCGGTCGTGCTCGCCCTCGAGGAGAGCCTCGAACATGGGGCGGACCAGATCGACGCACTCGCCGCCCTTTTCCATGTGCTCCTGGAGAGCGCCGAAAGGAGATTTCGTGAAAAGCTGAACGATGGCCCGCATGCAGTCCCCTACCGGTATCGGCGTGACGGAAAAATGCGTCGGAGGCCCTGAAATCGGGGGGACACTAAACCTTCCTGGGGTGTCATGTCAATGCCAGGAAAAAGAGTCCGGTTTTTCGCCTGAGTATGGCGGTCCGGGCGATCCGCCAGGCGAGGGCCTCGGCGCGAAAGCGCGTCTCCCGCGAGGCCGCGCTCAGGACCACGTCCGCCATGCGGCCCAGGGGGGGAAGGGGTCTCTGGGTGATGGCGACGGAAGCGGCCCCACGCCCCCTTCGCCACCCGGGGGGTTTCGACGTTGTGGAGGGCTGCCTCGAACTGCGAACTGCCGCCGGTCGATGCCATCGAGGGTATCGCCCAGGGTCCGGATGGCCGCGCCGAATACTTTTTAAAGACCGGTCGCCTCGCTGATCTCCGAGCCCTGCACCACCTCAATGGTGGGGAGGCGCATGCTCTCGCCGGTGTTCTCCGGGACGTAGTCGCCCACCTTGCGCTCGGCCTGGTTCGGGTCCGCATGGAGAGCGCGGAGCCGGGCGGGTGCTTTCTGAAAAATATGAAATAACACTTATATGCGCCCGCGCATAGAAATATACATATGTTCCGAGATGCTCTCCTGCGAGGTGATTCGGCAATAAATACTGGTATGATGGCGTTTCTGAGAGTTTTCCGGTAGGAACATCAATCGGATGGCGAATAGGACATAAGATACTGTATTGCAATCGATTATACGATTTCGAGCGTGGTGCCGGCTTAGAGGGTCAGGCGGTCGCGACGGGGAGATATTGCGACTTCAGACCGCCTTCCCGCCCAATTACGGTCATGTAGGAATTTCTGGCGCGTACGAAGCACTTCGGGCAGATACCATGGAAAATCAGGCTTATTTCCTGGTTACTGGCTACGATGAGCCGGACGAGTTTTTCCTAAATGCCGAAATCGTGAAAATCCCCGTCAGAGGCTTTCGAATGAAAGCAATAGGCGCATTGAACGACAACCACTCGATATTTCGTCCAAATAAACAATTATTTGGGGTTCCACGAACCCCGGCACCACCTTAGCGCCCAACATTTAGGCAAGACTAGATCGCAGTATTTGTACCGCAATGAAGTGCGGGGGGGCCTCCATGCCCGTCAAAGGGAGATCCAAATAATCTATTATATATTAGTGAGTTACGTCAAATTCCCGTGGTCCAGGGGGGCGAAGGAATTTTCAGCGCAAAAAAGCGACGGAAATTCTTGCCGATCCGTCACAATTATGACGAGAAGAATCAAAAAATATCGCCAGAATATCAACGTATTGCTACGGAAATGAACTTGACCGGTCAATGGAGGGCTAAGGGTGAGGGGCATTAATCCATTGGATCATGATCTGGGTTCTTCGCCTCCTGGAGTTTCCCCTATTGTGGGGAGGGGAGGGAGCAGCGGCCGCAGCTTAAAGAAAGCCCGGTCCACGATGGCGATTCGGCTGGTAAACTCTCCCTCTCCTTTGTCCTGCTCGATCGCCCTTTTCGCTATATTAAACTTTGCATCCATGTCATCCGCATGATGCAGGAGAACAGCCTCAGGGGTCATGGGCACCTTTACGGTTCCCCAGTCCAGCTGTCCTTGGTGGGACAAAATCAAATGTTCGAGGTGGAGGACATACTCATCAGGCAAATTCTCCACCCGCTGTGCATGATTCCGAAGGATGTCGCGCCCCAGGACGATATGTCCCACCAACCTTCCCGCAGAGGTGTACCGGGTGCCCCCCACGCCGGAGAGTTCATGGATCTTGCCGATGTCGTGGAGCAAGGCGCCCGCAACGAGGAGATCGCGGGAGACATCATATTTTTCCACCAAATACAAGCAGGTTTTTGTGACGGAGAGGGTGTGCTCCAACAAGCCACCCATGTAGGGGTGATGAATGCGTTGGGCGGCGGGCCAGGCTTGAAACTGATCGGCATATTTCTCCAATATTGATACGAGCAACTCGGCCACAATGGAGTGACAACTCTGCGCGATTTGGAAAATCTCCTTCCACATTTCCTCCGTATCAAAAGAAGTCCGTGCGATACAGTCCTCCTCCCGGAATCCTTCCTCTCCATCAGAATCTGTGGTTCTTCGGATTTTTTCGATTTTTAACTGTATCGTCCCCCGATAGTTTTCCGCCAAGGCCCGCACCTTGACGAAGTCTCCGCCCTCAATGACTCCTTGAACCTGGTGAGGGATCTCCCAAACCTTACCTGGGAGGATTCCCGTCCGATCCTCCAGAACCATGTCGAGGTAAGGCTTCCCCTGGCGGGTCATCTTCTCCTCACACTCACGGAGGAGGAAAAACCCGTCGAACTGCTGCCCGTGCTCGAGATCAGAAATACTCGACATACTCCCCCTCACCCACCGGTACTCGGCGAGATGCCTTCCCTTTCCAGTTCCGCCGAAAGGGAAATTATCCAGGCAAATTCCACAAATCGAAACCCGTAGTCAATACACGGGATCACAAAAAAAAGCCATATACGCTGCGACGTCTTCGTTCCCGAAGGACTCGACCCAGGCGTCGAGCACGACGAGGCCAAAGTGGAGAAATGTCGACTGAAATGAGGGCGCCTTCTACCGGACTACGGATCCTCATTTTCGGCGCGCAACGGGCCGTTCGCCATCGTCGCCAGAAGCCGTCCGAATCCCTGGATGTTCTCTCTCACCCGGGCGAGCCGGAGCGCCCCCCAGAGGCCGGCCTGGTTGCTGGTGACAATGGGAAGGCCGAGGTCCCTCTCCAGAACCTCGATGATCTCAAAGGTCCGGAGGCCGCCGCATGAGATGAGCAACCCGTCAGCGCCGGCGGCTTCCTGGGCGACCTCCTTGCCCAGCCGGTAGGCGACCCCCGGATGCATGCGGTGGATGTCCCAGTTTGAAGCGCTGTCGGAGGCCCTTGATGGCTAGAACCTCGAAGCCCGCCTCTTCGAGGAAAGCGCGGAGAAGGTCGTTCAGCTCGTCGATGTAGGCGGTCGCCACCCCGATCCGCCTGACCTTGAGGTGTCTCAGGGCATCCACCACGGCGGACGCGATCGTGGTGCTGGGCAGGCCCGAAACCTCCCGGATGAGGCCGATGAGTTGCTGGTTGAACGCGTGTCCCTTCACGAAGCCGGCCGGGGTTCCGCAGAACACCACGCAGTCCGGTTTCATGACGGCGATTTCGCGCGCCCCGCGCTCGATCTGGGAGAGCATCCGCTCGACCCCCTCCGGGCTCACCTCGTCGATAAACAGACGGGTGTTGACGAGCGAAACGCCCGCGGGCAGTGCCATCCTGTACTCCTCCAGCGATACAGGCCCGCCGCTGAGCATGATCATTCCGAGCAACGCGCGCCATCCGTACACGGAATATCCCCCTTTTCCCCGGTGCTGGAAGGAAGGCCCCGGAGTTAGGTCTTTCGGTTTCCGCCCCCTTCCGACGATGATATATCCGATATTTCCCGTGTGGTTTCTTGAATGGCGGCATTCTAGCCTCTAATGGCCAATCCAGGCCACGATTCTTTTCTGCGCGACCGACTCTGGTCCCAAACCGCCCCCTTCATCCCTGGTCAGCAGTCAACTATTGCCTCATTAGCGCCGGGAGAAGAGGAGGGAGGAATCCCGCCCTTGAGGCCGGGGGGCAAGGGCGGGAGAATGCCCCCCTCCGGATGGCGGGGGGATCCCCTGCCTTCTATCTATGCGGCTAGGAGCATTATTGGAGATGAACGGAAAAACGTTTCCCGGAAGCGGGCGAAAGATGCGCCTCTTCCTCCCGGCGCTGGCGGCGACCCTAGCCCTCCTCGCGGCCTCGGCCTCCGCCGCGCCGGAGAAAAAGCCCAAGCGCCTTCCTGGCCGGATCTTGCGCGTGTTCGAGGGGGACACCTTCCAGCTCGAGGGTGGGCTGCGCTCCACCCTGCTCGGGGTCTCGACCCCTCCCTTCACCGAGCGCGGGGGGAAGGAGTCTTTCGAGTTCCTCCGCCGCCTTCTCACCGGAAAGCAGGTCTTCCTCGAGGTGGACGCCGAGCTCCTGGACGCCTCCCGCCAGGCGCAGTACTACGTCTTCCTCGAGGACGGCGTCTTCGTGAACGCCCTCATCCTCCTGCGCGGCTTCGGCCGGGCCTTGCTGAAGCACCCCAACGTGCGCTATCGCGGCCGGCTCCTGCGGGCCGAGGCGACCGCCCGGAAGAACCGTATCGGCATCTGGGGGGACGCCTTCCCCGACCCGCAAAACCCCCACAACATCCGGCCCGGCCCGCCCGTCATCCCCCGTAGCCACCAGCTCTGGCGCAACCGCCGGAGGCGCTGAGAGCGCACCGGGCGGTCCTCGCCGCCGTCCTGTTCCCGCCTTTCCCGAAATCCGAAGAGGGTTTTCCCCAGTTCATGAGCGGAAGATCGGTCCGCCCGGGCACTGGATTGGTCTTGCGGAAAAACGCGGAGCGCAAAAACCCTCAGGGGAGGAGGCCGTGGCGGGAGGCGGTGATCAGGGTAGCGCCGATGACGGTGAGCACCACGGCCCAGGCCAAGCCGATCGTCACCCGCTCAATCCGCCGGAGAAAGAGCGTGGTCAGAAGAAGGACCACCACGGGACAAGTGCTGTAGATCGGAACGGTGTGAGACACCCCGAAGGTGACGAGGGATCGCATGAGGAAAAACTGGGTCAGGCTGTTCACGATCGCCGCCCCGGCGAGGAAGCGCCAGCCCCGCGGGCTGCACCGGAAGCGCCCCAAGCGCGGGGCGTAGCGCATTCCCGCCATGAGGATGGGAAGCGAGAGCGAGCAGGCGATCGCCGAACCGAGCGCCGGAACGTCAATGAGCAGCATGCCCGATTTGCGGAACACCATCGAGAGGCTGGAGCTCACGGCGGCGGTGAGGGGGAGCAGCAGGTTGAACCTCCGCCCGCCTCCCTCTCCTCTCCTACCATGCATGATGAGGACCCCGGCCACCACCCCCACCGTCCCCGCCAGGGCGGCCGGGCCGGGCCGCTCCTGGAGGAAGAGGATGGCGGCCGCGGTGGAGAAAAGGGGGGCGGTCGCGTGCAGGGCGGTGGAGCGGGTCACCCCGATGCGCGCGAAGGACATGTTGAGGGCGGTCCGCGACAGGGTGTAGCCGAAGAGGCCCGAACCGAGGAAGAACAAAACGGCGTGGGGAGTGATGCCCCGAAACGGCTCTGTCCAAAGGCCGTAGGCGCCGAGCAGCGCGACGTTCCCCACCCCCACCACGAAGGAGGCCGTCAGGGCGGTGTACTCGGCGGACCCTGCCCGGACGAGTATATGGGTGACCGCGAGGGTGATCAGCGCGCTGGCGAGATAGAACTCCGGAAGAAAAAACTCCATCGCACCCTCCCGCGTCCGCGCCCGCCCTCAAACTACGGGGCGGAGACCGCCTCCCCGCCGAGGGAGGACGCGCGCCCGGAAAGGATCAGGCCGATGCTTCTCCTTGCGTCCCGCTTCCACCGCCGGCGCTGTCTCCCCCTTCTAAGTTCATGAAGGGCCGCAACAGGTCGATCGGCAGGGGAAAAATGATGGTCGAGTTGTTCTCGGTGGCCACCTCGGCGAGGGTCTGGAGAAAACGCAGCTGGAGCGCGCCGGGGCCGCTCGCGATGATGTTGGCCGCCTCGGCGAGGCGGGTGCTGGCCTGCTGCTCGCCCTCGGCGTGGATTATCTTGGCCCGCCGCTCGCGCTCGGCCTCGGCCTGGCGGGCGATGGCCCGCTGCATCTCCGAGGGAAGGTCCACGTGCTTGACCTCGACGTTGGTCACCTTGATGCCCCAGGGGTCGGTGTTCAGGTCGAGCAGCTCCTGGAGCTGGAGGTTCACCTTGTCCCGCTCGGAGAGCAAATCGTCCAGCTCCATCTGGCCGAGCACGCTGCGAAGGGTGGTCTGGCTGAGCTGGCTCGTGGCGTAGAGGAAGTCCTCCACCTCGATGATGGCCTTCTGGGGGTCCAGGACGCGGAAGTAAACCACCGCGTTCACCTTCACCGAGACATTGTCCCGCGTGATGATGTCCTGGGGCGGGACGTCCATGGTCACCAAGCGCAGGCCCACCCGGTCCATCCGGTCGATAACGGGGATGACGATGATGAGCCCGGGGCCTTTGACGCGGAAGAAGCGACCGAGGCGGAAGATCACCCCTCGCTCGTACTCGTTCAGGACCCGGATGGCGCTGAACAGAAATAGGGCAACGATGACGACGGCGACGATCAGACTAAGACTCATACGATCTATCCCTCCTTGACGACGTGGACGCGGAGCCCTTCGAGGGACACCACCCGTACCTTTTCCCCGGCTGCGAGGGGTTCGTCCGATTCCGCGTGCCAGATTTCACCGTGAACTTGCACTTTTGCGGTCCCGCCCGTTCCGCCGGCCACGCTCACCACCCCCATCTGATTCACCATGCCCTCCCTGCCCGAAACGGGCGGGCCCGCCTGGGCGCGGAAGCCCAGCCCGACGATCCAGACGAAGAAGAGGGCCGTTCCGGCCACGGCAGGGAGGATCACCTTCAGGCTGATCTGGAGATAAGGATCGGGCGAGTCGATCAGCATGAGGGAGCCAAGCGTCATCGCCACGATTCCGCCGATGGTGAGTCCCCCGAAGCTCTGCACCTTGATCTCCAGGAGGAAGAGAATCACCGCGAGCATCATCAGCAAAATCCCGACGAAGTTGACGGGCAGCACCTTGAGGGCGAAGAGGGCGAGCAGGAGGCTGATGGCGCCCACCACGCCGGGCAGGATCGTCCCCGGGTTGGAGAGTTCGAAAAAGAGCCCGTACATGGCGAGCAGCATGAGGATGTAGGCGATGTTCGGATCGCTCAGCATGGAGAGCACTTGCTGGCGCCAGGTGGGGGCGACTGTGACCGTCGGGGCGCCCCGGGTTGCGAGCGTCACCTCCCGGTCGGTGGCCAGCTTCACCTTCCGCCCGTCAAGGGCGAGGAGGAGGGCCTTGGTGTCCACAGCGATGAGGTCGATCACCTTGAGGCGGAGCGCCTCGGCCTCGTCCACCGAGATGGCCTCGCGCACGGCGCTCTCGGCCCATTCGGCGTTCCGGCCCGTGCGGGCCGCGATCGAACGGGCGAAGGCCGCCACATCGTTCATGGCCTTCTTGCGGGCGTCGCCCTCGATCTGGGAGCCCCCACCCGCGATGGGGGTGGCGGCCCCGATGTTCGTGCCGGGGGCCATGGCCGCGATGTGGGCCGACATGGTGATGAAGGTGCCGGCCGAGGCCGCCCGGGCCCCGCCCGGCGCGACGAAGACCGCCACGGGAATGGGGGAGGCGAATATCTCCTTGACGATGTCCCGGGTGCTGGTGACGAGCCCGCCGGGGGTGTCGAGGCGGATCAAAAGGAGCTGGGCGCCCTGCCGCCGCGCCTCTTCGAGCCCCTCGGCCACGTAGGCGGTCGATCCCGGCGAGATGGCGTCCTCCACATCGATGATGATGACGGGGGGGTTGCCGGCCAGGACTTGGGCCGGGGCGGTCCCCGCCCAGAGCGCGGCCCCGGCCGCAACGAGAAGGGCGGCGCCGGCCGCGCGGATGAGGGAACTCGCCCGGGGGAAGGTTTTCATGGATTTGGTCTTCCAACGGCAATGGACAGAGAAATTCCTGGGCCAAAGGCCAGTCTAGCATAAAGTTCGCCTCTCAACGGACCGGAGCGCCCCGGTTTTCCACCGCCTCCGCCGGGCGGAACCGGGCCGGGAGGCGGAAACGGTCTACGAGACGAACGGTGCGGCTTAGTTCAGCCCTGCGGTCCGGGCGCGGAACCGGCCGGCGATCCACCGTGGCCCTCCTCTCCGCCCGCCCGGAAGTTCCCGCTTCAAATTATTCCGTATCGGCGGACAGGTGCCAACCAGCCACGAACGAAGGGTGTGAATTCAGGACCGAGCGGCGCCGAGGAGAAGTTCGTCGATGATGCCAAGGGCGGCGTTGATATCCGCCTCGCCGATGACGAGCGGGGGGAGGAAGGCTAGGACGTTTCCGTACTGGCCGCCCGGATAAAAGAGAAGGCCCTTTTCGACGGCGGCGGCGCTGAGATCCCGGGCGAGGGGAAGGGGCTCGCGCGAGGCGCGGTCCGCGACGAGCTCGGCCGCCACCATGAGTCCCCGGCCGCGCACTTCGCCGATGGTGGGGTGGTGCTCGGCCAGCTCCTCGAGGCGCTTGAGGAAATACGCGCCCATCTTTTCCGCGCGCGCACCGAGCCGCTCTTCCTCGTAGATCTCGAGGGCGGCGAGGCCGGCCGCGCAGGAGACCGGACTCCCCCCGTAGGTGGTCCCTTCGGAGCGGTGGCCGGAATCGTCCGCGATCTTTTCCTTCGCCACGCACGCAGCGAGGGGGAAGCCGCCCGAGATGGACTTCCCGAGCACGATGAGGTCGGGATCGACTCCGTCGTGCTCGAAGGCGAAGGCCCGGCCGGTACGGTGGAAACCGCTCATTACCTCGTCGGCGATGAAGAGGATGCCGTGGCGGGCGCACAGGCCGTGCAGCCCCCGAAGGAATCCCGCCGGGGCGGGGATCATTCCCCCGTTTCCCTGGACCGCCTCGACGATGACGGCCGCCACCCCGCCCCATCCCCCCGCCGGATTCTCCAAATAACTTTCGATGAGGCGAAGGATGCCCTCGACGCAGGCGACGGGGTCGTCCCCGAAGGGGCTGCGGTAGAGGTAGGGGTAGGGGACGTGGTGGGCGCCCGGGACGAGGGTCCCGAGGCCCTGGCGTTGCGCCCCCCGCGCGGTGAGGGCGAGCGCGCCGGAGGTCCGGCCGTGGAAGCCGCCCTGGAAGGCCACGATTTCCTGCCGCCCTGTGGCCCGGCGCGCGAGTTTGATTGCCATCTCAGCGGCCTCGCTCCCCGAGGTGGCCATGAGCATCTTCTTGGGCGCGGGCCCGGGGACGAGGGAGAGCACCTTTTCCATGAGCCGGGTCCGAGGCGGAGAGCCCACCGACATCGCCTGCTGGATCTTTTCGGCCTGGGCGCAGGCGGCGGCCACGATCTTGGGGTGGCTGTGCCCCGCGTTGAGGGAGCCGAACCCGCCCGCGAAATCGAGAAAGAGGTTTCCGTCCACATCCTCGACGGCCGCCCCCCGGCCGCGCTCCATGACCACCGCCTCGGGGCTGAGGCCGAAGCTGAGGGCAGGCTTTCCCTCGACCCGGCGCAGGTGCTCGAGGTGCGCCCGCGTCTTGGGGCCGGGATGGGGGGTCCGGATCTGGGGCGCGCGCACGGAGGTTCGCTCCCTCGCAAGGGGAATGGACGGGGCATCCGCGTTCAAAATATTGCCTGTCATCTCATTATGCCCGCCGCCCCGCACCGCGGGCAATCTTCGTTGACCCTGCGGAGTCCCCCTGATACCTTCTGATGGGTTTTTTTCGCCGCGCACCCAAGGGGGAACTTTGACGAGGGCATCCGATCCGCGATCCCGCATCTACTACGGCTGGTACGTCATCGCCGCATCTTTTCTCATCATCTTCTTCACCCAGTCGATCCGCAACTCATTCGGGATCTATTTCAAAGCCATCATCGCGGAATACAGCTGGAGCCGGGCGCAACTTTCCCTCCCGGTGGCCTTCTCGCTCATCCTCTTCGGAGCCCTCCAGCCGATCGCGGGCCTGCTGGTCGCGCGCTATGGCGCAAGGGCCGTGATGACGGTCTCCGTTCTCATCATGAGCATCGGCTTCCTAGGGATGAGCCAGATAGACTCGCTCCTCGGCATCTACATCTTCTTCGGGGTTCTGGTCGCGATCGGGGGGGCGGGAACCAGCTTCACCCCCATCACCAGCCTCCTCGCAAACTGGTTCCAGGAGCGGCGCGGCACGGCCTACTCAATCGCCAGTACGGGAGCGAGCATTGGCCAGCTCGTGGGGATCCCCCTGCTCGTGCTGTTTCTGGCCTGGGCGGGCTGGCGCGGCTCCTTCGTCTGGATGGGAATCGTCCTCCTGGCCATCCTGATTCCGATTTGCTTCTTCGTCGTCCGGAACCGGCCGGAGGACATCGGCCTCGCCCCGGAGGCGGAAAAGGGGGGCGGGGGCGGAAACCTGTTCCAGCGGCAGGTTCCTTACGATCTCCCCTGGGTACAGTGCCTCGTGAAACCGCCCTTCCTCCTGCTCGTGGCGAGCTTTTTCACCTGTGGCTTCACGGTGACCATCATGTCGGTCCACTGGATTCCCTTCGCGACCGACGTGGGCTTCTCGACCGCCGTGGCCGCCACCGCCTTCGCCCTGGGGGGCGGCCTCAACACGGTGGGCACCCTCGTGGTGGGGCCCCTCTCGGACCGGATGGGGCGGAAAATCCCCCTGAGCTTCATCTACCTCCTGCGCGGGGTGGCCTTCCTTCTCTTCATTCCGCTGAAGAACGACTTCACCGTCTGGCTCGTCCCCATGATGATCGGCTTCTCGTGGATCGCCACCGTGCCTCTCACCTCGGCCCTCACCGGAGATTTTTTCGGACCGAAGAACGTGGGAGTGCTCTTCGGCCTAGTCACCCTAAGCCACCAGCTGGGCTCGGGCCTGAGCGCCTGGCTAAGCGGCTATATCTTCGACCTCACCGGTAGCTACGACATCGCCTTCGCGCTCGGGGGGTATCTCTGCTTCCAGGCGGCGCTCCTCGTCTACCTCATCAAGGAGGGGGAAACCAAAATTCCTCCGGCCGTGCCCCTGCCCGCCTAACGCCGCATTGCGGGGGGCGGTCTCCTCTGCCATAATTCCTCCCGCTATCCCCGAAGTATAGGCGAAAAAACTCCCCTGTAGGGCTGCGATGAAATACTACTGCTGGTTCCAATGCATCAACCCCGACTGCCGGGAAACCTATTCCATCTTCGAAGCGGTGTACCGGTGCCGCTCCTGCGACAGCCTCCTGGATGTGACCCACGACATCGAGATCCTGCGCCAGCGGAGCGCCTCGGAGTGGCGCCACCACTTCGACGACCGCTACAAGCGGAACATCTGGCCCTACGGGAGCACCGTCTGGGGCAAGAAAGAGTGGATCTGCCCCCTCATCGAAGACGAGAACATCGTCTCCTTCTACGAGGGGGGAACGAACCTGTTCTGGGCCAACCGCCTCGGGGCGGAAATCGGCCTCACCGACCTGTGGATCAAGCAGTGCGGGAACAGCCACACCGGCTCCTTCAAGGACCTGGGGATGACTGTCCTCGTCTCGGCCGTCCGGCAGATGATGACGGACGGCAAGAAGGTCCGCGCGGTGGCCTGCGCCTCGACCGGGGACACCTCGGCCTCCCTCGCAGCCTACTGCGCCGCAGCCGACATCCCGGCCATCGTCTTTCTCCCGCGGAACAAGGTCTCGACGGCCCAGCTCATCCAGCCCATCGCCAACGGCGCAACCGTGATGTCCATCGACACTGACTTCGACGGATGTATGCGGATCGTTCAGAAGATCTGCGAGGACCAGGACATCTACCTCGCCAACAGCATGAACTCCCTGCGCATCGAAGGGCAGAAGACCATCAGCATCGAGCTCACCCAGCAGTTCGACTGGGAAGTCCCCGACCTGATCATCATCCCCGGCGGAAACCTGGGGAACGTGAGCGCGCTCGGAAAAGGCTTCCTCCAGCTGCGCGACGTCGGTATCATCGACCGCCTTCCCCGGATCATCTGCGCCCAGGCCGAGAACGCGAACCCGCTCTATCGCAGCTACCTCAAAGGGTTCGAGGAATACGCGCCGGTGGAGGCGAAGCCCACCCTCGCCACCGCCATCCAGATCGGAAGCCCGGTGAGCATCCAGCGCGCCGTCGAAACGCTCAAGACTTTCAACGGGGCGGTGGAGCAGGCCTCCGAGGACGAACTCGCCAACGCAGCCGCCCGCGCCGACCGCACCGGCATGTACAACTGCCCCCACACCGGCGTCGCGCTCGCCGTTCTGGAAAAGCTGGTGGCGCGGAGGGAGGTGAGAAAAAACGAGCGAGTCGTCGTCATCTCCACCGCCCACGGGCTCAAGTTCACCGAGTTCAAAATCCGCTACCACCAGGGCGAGGTCGAGGACGTGGCGTCCCAGCACGCGAACGACCCCATCGAACTACCCGACGACATCGAGGCAGTCCAGGAGGCGGTGGAAAAACGACTCAGCACCGTGGTCGCACCGTGACCCCTCCCGGAAACCCCATGCGCGAGCCCTCCAAGAAAAAAAGCCCGCCGGTTTCCGATCCGCCGGAGACCCGCGAAGATCGGCGGTTCGCGCACAACTCCCTCGTTCCCCCCATCTTCCAGAGCGCCACCTTCCCCTTCGAGCGCGCTGCCGACCTGGCCGCCTTTCACGCCGGCGAGCTAGACGCCTTTTTTTACAGCCGCTACGGAAACCCCACCCAGACCGCCGCCGAAGCGCGCCTGGCCCGGCTCGAGGGCGCGGAGTGCTCCCTTCTCTTCGCCAGCGGCATGGCCGCGGTCTCCTCTGTCCTCCTTCCCCTCCTCGCCCCGGGGGCGCGCCTGGTCATCCCCGCCGAGTGCTACCGGCACTCGCGGGATTTCGCCGAGGGGATCCTCGCCCGCTACGGCGTCCTGGTGGAAAGGCTCGCGGAAAACACCCTGGAGGCGCTCTCAGACAAAGCCGAAGGGAGCGTGCGGGTGCTCTTCGTCGAGATACCCTCCAACCCTACGATGCGCATCCCCGATCTCGCCCGCCTGGCGGAGTGGGCTCGTTCCCGCGGCGCCAAGCTCGTCGTGGACGCGACCATCGCCTCTCCGGCTCTCCTGCGGCCCTTGGATCACGGCGCGGACCTGGTTCTCCACAGCGCGACAAAGTACCTCTCGGGCCACAACGACCTCATGGCCGGGGCCGTCTCCGGGGAACAGGTCCTCATCGACCCACTCAAGGAAGCGCAGGCCCTCCTCGGATCCATCATCAGCCCGCACACGGCCTTCCTGCTCGACCGAGGGATGAAGACCCTCGCGTTGCGCCTGGAGCGGCAGAGCGAGACGGCCCTGCGGCTCGCGGAATATCTAAGCGGGGTCAAGAAAGTGGAGCGCGTCCACTACCCCGGCCTTCCCTCCCACCCCGATCACGAAACCGCGCGGCGATACCTGAAGGCGTTCGGCGCCCTGGTGAGCTTCGAGATGCGAGGAGGGCCGGATGCGGCCGACCGGCTCGTGGACGAGCTGCGCGTTCCGGTCCTCGCCGCCGGATTCGGCGGAACCGAAAGCCAGGCCGAGCACCACGCGAAAATGGCCTTCGCCGACCTCGGCCTCGAAGGGGCGAAGGCCCGGGGGGTCACCCCCGGTCTCATCCGGTTTGCGGTGGGAATCGAAGACTATGAAGTTTTGCGGGAAGATCTGAAAAGAGCGTTCCGTAATATTTGATAACCGGCTTCGCTAACGCTTTCTCCGCGCTTCTAGCCCTTCCTTTTCGGCCGAACCTAGCGCCCGACGAGCCAAATAGATCGCACCCACATTTTCTTTCCCTTCCAACGTCCCGTTTGAACCTCGACCCGGGTGAAGCCGCGGTCATCGCCTGAAAGCGTCCGCACGCGCGTTCCCGGCGGAAGGGTGTAGGGAGCCCGCTTCCCCTTCGGCGCGCGGTAGCCCCCCGCGTAGTTGAGGGGAAGGCCGCGGTACGATCTCCGGATGAACATGACCCGGATCGCCGGGGAGGGCTTCACCACTGGCGGTTTTTTTACAGCCATCTTCGGGGAGGCCGCTTGTTTTTTTTGGAGCTTTTTCGCGGCCTCCTGCCGCATCCCGCCTGCGGAACTTTTCACCAGGGAAAGGGCGTCCCGAATTTGCAGGCGGGCTTCGTTGATCATCTTCCCGTGGTTCGCCAGGATCTGGGTGTGCGCGAGCATCTGCTTGCGGATAAACTGCATCTCCGCATTCCGTTTCGTCAGGTCCTTTTGGTAATCATCGGCGAGAACCACAAGCCCGCAGCCGGACATCGCGACCGCAAAGGCGGCAAGAAGAAGATATTTCGTGAGATTCAGGAGAGTATCCTCGTAATTGAATCCGTCCCGCGGCATTTCTCCTTTCATACCGGATACCATCCCTCAATGGGTGGTATAATGACCAGTTCGCTGATCAAGCCTTTGACGCCATCACTCCCCTGCACGAGGCTCTCGGCGACATCCTTCTCCTCGTCGCTGTTCACCCTGCCGTGCAACCGAACGCGGCCCGTCGCGGGACAGTCGACCGAGATGCCGCTCGCATCAATCCGCACGTCCGTCATCAGGAGGGCCTTGATCTTCTGGGCGTAAGCGAGATTTTTCAATGTTTCCGACGAGGCGGGGCTTTCGTTGGCGAATTTACTGCTCTTTATGAATGAAATGATGAGGCGAACGGCGCTTTCCTCAGACATCTGGCCGGCATTGATCACCACATCAAAATCACAGGGATTTCCCCACACTGCGTCGAAAAAGTATTTGGTATAGGAGAGCCGTTCCTGGTCGTTATGTCTTATGAACTCATCTGCCATCGAAGCGGAAATGCCCTCCCGATCGACGAGCCGTCTCTGGCGATCCTCATCGGACGCGATGAAGCGCACGCGAAATACGCCCGGGATACCTTTCAGGAGGATGCTGCCACCGCGGCCGAGAATGGCGACATTATTATTGATGGCGGATTCGAACACGATGGCCCGCATGATGTCGAGATAGATGAGTTGCCGGTCGCGGAAAAACCGCTCGATGAGGGCGGGGGGCCGCTCGTCCACCTTTTCGAGCTCCTCTCGGACGTACCCGTACGTTTGTGCGGCGGCGGCAAACCCTTCGTTGTCGAGAAGGTCCCAGCCGCACTGGTCGGCCACTTTCTTCGCGATCGCGTCGCCGCCGCTACCGATTTCCCGGGATACCGTCAGGACAGCCATTGGGGATCGTCTCCTAGCAGGAGAAAAGCTGGGCGGTGGAGTCGGGAGAGAGAAGCTGCTTCCCCTTCCCGGGGGGCCGGCTCTCAATTATCTTATCAGTGTACTTCCTAATGGTCGTGCACTCGCCCAAGATCGTCAAGGCGACCAGAAATGCCCAATAATACCTGCGCATTGAGGAATCCTTTCCCAGGCGCCGTCTACCTTACGCTCCGCTTGAATTTGTCCAGTTGTACCCGGTAATACCGATTATTCGGGTCAACCTCGATGGCCTTTTGAATGTGAGAGATCGCCCCCAGGTGCTGCCCGTTCCGGTAATACAGCTCGGCCAGGGTATCGAGGTAGGGGGGGGTGGCCGGCCGGATCTCGAGCGACCGCTTTGAAAGCTCGATTCCCCGCTCCAGGTTCTTCCCCTCGACAGCATGAAACCAGGCGAGGCGGTTCAGCGCAACGTCGGATTCGGGATCCATCCGGAGGGCCTCTTCGAACGTCTGCTTGGATTCATCCTTTCTCCTGCTCTCCCACAACAGCACGCCGAGTTCCAGAATAATGGGCATTGATTTGGGGTAACTTTTCCGAAGATCCCTGAGCATCCGGTGGGCCACGTCGCGGCGCCCCCGCCGCTTGTGAAGAAGGGCTATCCGGGCGAGCATCTCCGGATTCTCGACATTTTTCCCGGCTCCGCGCTCGTAGAGGGCGATGGCCTCCCGGTCCCGGCCCTTGAGCTCGAGAAGGACGCCGAGCCGAAGGTAGGCGTCGAGCCAATCCGGCGCCAACCCGATGACCTTTTTCAACTCGGAAATGGCGGCACCCTCTTCTCCTTTGGCGAGAAGGGCCGCTCCCAACCGATAGCGCAGGCGCGGATTCTTCGGGAAACGGGAAACGGCCTCCTGCAGGGTGAGGACGGCCTGAATGATTTTTTTCTCGGCGAGGAGCTCTTCCGATTTTTGCAAAATCACGGCGGGCGAGACGAAGGGCGAAGACTCATCCTGGGCTTTTTCCTGCGGCCGCAGCTTTGCGTACACCTCCTCGAGACGCCGCCGGAGCACGATGTCTTGCGGGTCGCGGCGCAAGGCGCCTCCAAAGGCCTGCGCCGCCTCCGTTATCCGGCCGACCCGCAGGTACAACTCCCCAAGAAACACCCGCACCTCGATATGGCCGGGCGCATCAAGGAGCAAAGCCCTGAGCTGTGCGATCGCCCTCTCCTCCCGTTTTAGCCGAGCCAACACCTTGGCCAGGCGGAACCGGGCCTCCAGCTTCTTGGGGCCGCCTGCCTCAATGACCGAAGATAGTCGCTCCGCCGCCAAGGCCAGGGTGCCTTCCTTCTCGAATTTCACCGCTTCAGACAAAAGGGCATCGGCCCGCTGGTCCCCGCTAGGCTCCGTCGCTTTCGAAACGGGGAACGGGAGCCATCGGGCGAGGCGCCCGGTCCATTGACGCGCCGTCCAGCCCGTAAGGTCCTGCCCCCACCTGGAGGCATCGAAGGGAAAGCCGATCAGAACAAGGCCGGCAATGAAGAGGGTCGCCACCGCTACCCCCAGCTTCTTTTTTCTCCTTCTTGCCGAGGAGAGGCGGGCGATGTCGGACCGGACGCCGGGCGTGCTGAGGCGCCCATCCATCCGGGCCCGCGGGCTCACTCGCACCCGCACCGCCTCGATGTCTCCCCTGTGGAGGGAGCCGTCCTCGAGGGTCAGCTGGCGCACAACGCGAAGATCCCCCCGGCTCTCCCCCCGGTGGACCAGATCCTCGATGTGCAAGCGGCCGTCCGCCCTTCCCCCCTCCCCGATCTCGAGCAAGCCTCGGCCCTCGATCTCGCCCTTCAAGGAACCGTTCAGAAGGAATTTGCCCGAAAACCGGAGGGTGCCCTCCAGGCGGATGGACGGCCCTACAAATGACACGCCGAATTCCGGTCTCATGTCCCCGTTGGCGGTGGGCACGGCGTTCCCCCAGAAAATTTCCGAAACCTCCCCCCGAGGCGGGAGACCGAATTCGATAGCGCGATTTCGACCATCGTATCAAAATTCGGGTTAGGGGGGGGAGTAGATTTTTCCCCTAAGGCCGCGCGGTGGCGCTTCGGTAAAACCAGAAAACTTGCTGGTCCCATCCCTTTTCGATGAGGATGCCCTCCTGGCCCGGCGAAAGGTACCAGGCCCTCACCGGTGCGCCGCGGGCCGCCTCCCGATAATTTCCGGCGAGCGAAGCCGCCCCGTTTTTTCCGATCCCCAGCCGGCGGCGGGCCGCGTCCAGGACGGGCCCCGCCGGGAAGGGATCATTGGAGGAGATGAAATAAATCCGGTAAGCCCTTCCCGCAGGAAGGAGCCGCGCCGCAAAGTTGGCCTCCTCCCCGGGGCGAATCATCAGGGGCGCCCCGCCCGCGCGAGAGGCCAAGACCTCATCCGTCCTGCCGCGCTGATCGACGGAAAAAGCATAGAGATAGCGGAGGGCGCCGACCGCCACCCGGCCCACGAGTTGCTCGCCCGCACCCACGAGGGCGCCGCCCGTCACCCATTTTCGCTTCCCCTTCCGGCCGATCGTTTCGAAGGCGACCTCGAAGCCGGGCGCGAACCAACAAGGCGGCGCCTGCGGCCGGGCGCGGGGGCGCGGGGGCAGCCAAACGGAGAGCCTCTGAGCCGGAATCGACTCCCGGGCGAGGGAGCCGCGGGCGAACCCATAGAAAACCCGTGAACTTTCCAGTCTCTCGGGCGTTCCGAAAACGTCGGCGATGCCCCTTGCAAAATGAATCACCCGGGGAGGGGCGTTCCGGACCACTCCGGCCCAGAGCCGCACCCGCCGCGGCCCAAGCGCGTAGGCACCAAATACGGCCGCCTCCGCTTCCAAAATCGAAGCGGCATAAACGGCCGAACGCTCGCCGTACCGCCCCTTTCGCGCTGCCGGCCAAAGGCCCTCGATCGGATGATCCGAATCCAGCATCGCCG
>CAZUHN010000070.1:0-2097 GCA_964620535.1 uncultured Nitrospinaceae bacterium
CCGGAGGTAAGGCCAATGGCCGTCGATCAGCAACCCGACGTCGAAACTCGTCCCGCCCATGTCGGTGGTGATGACCTTCCGGTGTCCGAGGTGGTCGGCCGTGTACTTCGTGGCCATCATGCCCCCGCTCGGGCCCGATCCCAGTGTCCCGATGGGCACGAGGTTGTCCATCAGCACGACCCCCCCGTTGGCTTGCATGACAAGCAGCTTCCGCCGATATCCGCCGGAGCGGAGTCGGGCATCGAGGCCCTGGAGGTAACCTTCCACGGTCTTTCCCAGGGTGGAGTTGAGAATGACCGTGTTGCTCCGGGCGTACTCCCGCACCACCGGGCAGATTTCGCTGCCCAGGGAAATGTACAGGTCGCGGTCGCCGAACAGTGTGATCGCCAGCTCCTTCAGCTTTCGCTCATGCTCCGGGTTGATGAAGCTGAAGAGGAAGTTCACCGCGAGGGCTTCGACGTTTTTTTCCTCGACCAGGGACCGGAGCGCCTCTTCCGCATCCTCCATGTTCATGGGGATAACGACACGGCCTTGGAAATCGATTCGCTCGGTGACGCCCGCAATGAGGTCTTTGGGAACGAGAGGGTCTGGTTTCACCGCCGTGGCCTGGTGCTTGATCTCGTCCTCCGTGAGGCCGGCCACCCGCCCGATCCCCCTCATGATCAAGGTGGTGTCCTCGAATCCGCGCGTGGTGATCAGGCCCACTCGGTTGCCCTCCCGGGTGATGAGGGTGTTGGTGGCCACGGTGGAGCCGTGTTTGAACTGCCGGCACCGGTTCAGGAGTTGGCGCGGCGATGTCCCCATCTGCTCGCTTACGCGTTCAACGGCATGCAGGACGCCCTCTGCAAAATTGTGGGGGGTTGTGGGTGATTTCCCGACGTGAATTTCACCATCGTCGGACATGACGGTGATGTCGGTGAACGTCCCGCCAGTATCTGTTCCGATGAAATAAGATTGCGGTTTCGGCATTTTGAAATTCGAATGCAATGATACAGGGTGAACTCACATTTCTGGATTTTAAAGTCATGCTAAGGAATACGAAGAGGTCATGTCAATTACGCAGCCGGACATGGAAATTTCATAAGTGTTAAAGTGGGACAGGGTCTTCTAATTGATTTTGCCTATCGGACAAGAGACTTGACCCGCGTCCTCAGGCATCTCTTTTCTCCCAACCGCCCATCCGTAAAGAGATAAAGCGTGTGAGAAAGGGAAACCATTGTTGAGCATGGCTCTCGTTTGGGCGCTTGTGTCCGGGTTCGCATTCGGGATTGGAGATTTTTTCATCCGTTTGGGCGTACGCAATGGAACGCCGTTCACCGGGGCCATCATCAACTCTGCCACGGTGTTGGTATTCTTCGTCATCATCGCATCGATTCGGGGCATGGAGGGTGGATCCTTTTGGCCGTCCGCGGGATGGTTCTTCCTCATGGGGGCGGCGGCCTCGGGACCCGGCAGGATCTCCCTCTATTACAGCATGCGCCGCATCGGCGTTTCGCGGGCCACGGTCCTAATCATCGCCGGGCCTTTGATCAGTTTGGTTTATGCATTGGCCTTTCTGGGCGAACGCCCTTCCTGGCACGGAATACTCGGGACGGTCATCGTCGTCGTGGGTGTCGCAGGCGTCGTAGCGGACCGGTCAGGCATTCGAATGAGCCCGAAGGCCACGCTTCTCGGATTGGTGCCGGCCTTTTTCCTCGGACTGACAGTCGTCTTCAGCCGGTTGGGCATGCAATCCCGGCCGGATCCTGTCCTCGGAAGTTTTGTCTCATCCCTTGGAGCCCTTCTTTTCCTGTTGGCAACGCAGGGAGCATTCCAGCGCGAAGAGCGCTGGGGGGCCGAACGGCGCGGGTTCATGTATTTCCTCGGAGGGGGTCTTTGCTATTGCGGCGCCTTTTTCGCCTATCACTCAGCCCTGGAAATGGGAACGGTCAGCCTCGTCGCGCCCCTCTCCTTCACCTCTCCATTGTTTTCTATTCTAACGGCCCGCCTATTCGTCCAAGAACTCGAACGTGTCACATGGCGGCTCGCCGTGGGCGCCTTCGTCGTTTTCATCGGGATCTATCTCGTTTCAATCTCCCAAGGGGGATGAAACAGTCC
>CAZUHN010000071.1:0-4881 GCA_964620535.1 uncultured Nitrospinaceae bacterium
CCTGAAAGCTCAACACTTTGAAGAAAACGGGTGAGATTTGCTTCATCGGGGCGGCGAAGCAGTCTGCGGTAAGCCTCTCTGGCCTGCTTGTAGTCAGCCGCCGCCCACCATGATACGGCGGCACCCTTCTCGGCAATGGAAATCTCTTTTTCCCGTAGCGGAAGCGATAGGGCTTTCTCGAAGTCCGTCGCAGCAAGACTGTATCGCCCGAGTGCGTAACGGCTCGCCGCCTGGGCAAGGAGCAACTCTTCTCTACCCGAATCACCCGGAGCGCCTGTGAGATATTCGGAAAGAACCGTCTCCGCCTCGACATATTGGCGAATTCCGAAAAGCAAAAGGCCCATCCTCCGGCGTGCCGCCCTGCCGCGCGCACTCTTGGGATAACGCTTTAAGGCAACTCGGTATGCGGACAAGGCGTCCCGGGGGCGTTTAAGCCGGTCCAGCACATGGCCGCGCTCGTAGGAGGCTCCCTCCGCCCTGGGATCATCCGGAACGAGCCGCAAGAACTCTGAAAGCGCCGCTTCCGCCTCCTTCCATTTTCCGACCGCAACGTGAAGGGATGCCAGTCGGTATGCGATCTCGGCTCGGAAGTCACCTGCTTCGACCTCGCCATAGACCTTCGCCGCACCAACGCGGTCGCCCGCTTTCTCCATAAGGGCACCGAGCCGCATCCGCGCCTCATCGGAACGCTTGTCTTGTCCGTGCAGAGACAGAAAAACACGGTAGGCAGCAACCGCGTCCTTATCCATTCCGCTCAATCGGAAGGCCTGGGCCACAAAGAATCGGGCGGTGGCGACTTCTTCACCCTGGGGGTTCTGAGCAAGATAGAACTGGAGACTTTTAATCGCCGGTGCGTAAAAGCGATCCCGGTAGGCGTTCAGAGCGAAGCGCAGGTGTTCAAAGGAACCTTCTTGGGCCCAAGCCGAAGTGAAGCTACCGGCCAGATATACTGCTACAAACACGCAGGCAGAGGCCGCCTTCACCCAATTGGAGTGGCCCGGAATATTACATCGACCCGGCCGACAGAATTCCGCGTACACGCTTCACTCCCTCAAACGGGCAACAAGAGACTCCATCGAACCGAAGCCTGCGGGCTCATGAATTAATCCTCCAGGGGCATATTATCGATCAGCCGTGTTTTTCCGATGCGGGCGGCGAGCGCTAATCGCGCGGGCCTTCCCACCCGTTTCAGGGATCTTAGAGATTCAGAGTCCACCACCTCAATGTAATCCACCCGCGCATTGCATCGATCTAATTCAGCTCTTGCGGCATCCACAATCTTTCCCGCATCCCTTTCCCCTGATTCGAAAAGCGCTCGGGCGCGCTTCAGCCCCCGGCTTAGGGAAAGGGCCCGCTCGCGCTCCTTTCCCGTGAGATAGGCATTCCTGCTGCTCATCGCGAGGCCGTCTGGTTCGCGCACAGTCGGACAAGAAACGATTTCGACCCCCGAATCCAAATCACCCGCCAACCGCCTTATGAGAGCGAGCTGCTGGAAATCCTTCTCTCCAAAATAGGCCCGGTCAGGCGTACAAGCGAAAAAAAGCTTTGTGACGATTGTTGCTACCCCCCTGAAATGACCCGGTCGATGAGGCCCGCACAGTCCTTCGGCGAGCGAAGGCACGTCCACCCAGGCCCCGTATCCATTTGGATAAACATCCTCCTCGGAGGGCGAGTAGACCACAGCCACCCCCTCCTTCCGGCATATCTCCAAGTCTTCCTCCAAGCGACGGGGGTAGGAGGCAAGATCCTCATGAGGTCCGAACTGTGGCGCGTTCACAAATATACTCACGATGACAGCGGTACACTCCACCACGGCCCGGTGCACGAGACTGAGGTGGCCATCGTGCAGGGCGCCCATCGTGGGCACAAGACCAAGGGGGCGACTTTCCTGCCGAAGATCATGCGAAACCTCTCGCATCTGGGAAGGGGAACCGATCACCCGCATGGAAAAGTCCGGGGGGGGCGGCAATACCGACGTATAGTTAAAGTTGAAAAATATATCGCAACTTCGCACGGCGAAACCCGGCAAAAAGTCCGCCGGAGGCCAGGCAATCGACCAGAAGCGGTCCTTTTCCCTAGCGGGGCGCGAATTCTCCAACGGACCTTAATCGGCTTGAAATTGGCCATTCCGATTCAAATCTTCGCAAATAGATCGGGGAATTGACAAGCTTTGATTCCGCAACTCATCGTTCTCGCGCGCCCTGCCCCCCTCCGTCCCGTACTGGTCCCACTTTTCACCCTCGATGCGCTCGAACCATGGGCTGTCTTCTCCAAGCACAGCAAGCAAAGTGAAGATGGAACTACCGATAGAAGGGTGGATATAGTCCGGGCCAACTCCACTAGTGGCTGAATGACAAATCTCCGCTTGTGCATCCGGGGATGGGCACCCTGAAAGCGGGCGATTCAATGATCCAATCTCCGAAAAAGAGCAGGTCGATGTCGATGATGCGCGGTCCCCAGCGAAGGGTCCGCTTCCTTCCAAGGGCTTTCTCGATGCTGAGGAGAAAATCGAAGAGGGGGCGCGCCGACAATTTGTTCCGAATTTCAATGGCGGCGTTAACGAAGGGCGTCTGCGAAACAGGCCCCACCGGTTTGGAGAGATAATAAGATGAGGAAGCCCGAATCAGGCGCAGCCCGCTCTTTTCTTTGATATGCTCTACCGCCTTGCGGAGTTGGCCTGCGGGCTTCTCCAGGTTGGCACCCTGGGCGAGAAACGTTCGGCCTTCCTCGATCAAAAACCTGTTTTCTTAATCCGGTCAATCGCCTCCCGGAGTCGCTCCTCGGTCACGGTGAGTGCCATTCGAATGTAACCTTCGCCGGATTTGCCGAAGCCCACGCCGGGAGTGGTCACCACGCCACAGTTCTGAAGAAGATGGGCGGTAAACTCGGAGGATGTATAACCGTCTGGACAGTGCACCCACAAATAGAAGGTTGCCTTCGGCTTGTTGACCCTGAGGCCGAGCCTTCTCAATCCCTCCACCATGACGTCACGCCGTTTCTGGTAGGTTTCCCGCATGAAAACCACGCAAGACTGATCTGCGGACAAAGCCTGAATTCCGGCTTCCTGAATTGCCTGGAAAAGGCCCGAATCGATATTAGTTTTGACTTGGCCCAGGCCAGCGAGCGTTTCGGCGTTGCCCACGGCAAAGCCGACCCGCCAACCCGTCATGTTGTAAGTCTTCGAGCACGAGTGAAATTCCACCCCAACCTCTTTCGCCCCCTTTGCGCTCAGAAAACTGGCGGGCCGAAAGCTGTCAAAGGCCATTTCAGAATAGGCGATATCGCTGCACACGACAATGTCATAACTCCGGGAGAACTCGACCACCTCATTATAAAAGTCCACCTCCGCGCAGGCGGCAGTCGGATTGTTCGGGTAATTGATGAACATGAGCCTCGCCTTTTTGGCGATCTCAGCGGGGACGGCGGATAGGTCGGGGAGGAAATCATTTTCCTCCCGGAGCGGTAAAAAATGCGGCTGCCCGTCAGCGAAATGCGTACCAATTTCATAGACAGGATAGGCAGGCTCGGGGACGAGAGTATAATCACCCGGATTCACGAATGCCAAGGGAATATGAGCGATGCCTTCTTTCGATCCGATGAGTGAAAGCACCTCAGCGCCAGGGTCGAGCACCACGCCGAACCGCTTTGCGTACCAATCCGCACAAGCCTTCCGGAACGCGGGCATCCCTTCGTACGAGGGATACCGGTGATTCTCCGGCCGGCGCGAGGCAGGGGATAGCTCTTCAATGATGTGGTCGGGCGTGGGGAGATCAGGGTCGCCCACACCGAGGCTGATGATGTCGACACCCTCGGCCAAAGCCTGCCTTTTCATGCGGTCGATTTCAGCGAAAAGGTAAGGGGGTAGGCGCTTGAGGCGCTCGGCACGTTCGACTTTGATCGGTGTCACCATCGGTTCCTCGGAGCCGTATTTTCCGGGCTAATCCGAAAAATAAGATAATTGTTTCTCTTAAAGCACTCGAGAAAGGAGGAAAACTAGCACGGGGATTATCGAGCGGCAAGCAGCGATAACAGGGAAGTTTTCGCTAATTTCCCTTTCCCGGGGGCCCAAAAAGGCTGCACCCATTTCTATTTGAAAAATTGTTTGAATATGGCAGGCTTATAAACATGACAATGCGATTTTTTTGCTGATTGCGGTTAACAATTTGATCAGAGGTAATACAGCAAACGGAGGAAAATAAAGGAATTACCCGATCGCTACGCCCGTTGAAGGTTTCAAATCGACTTTTCCCCCTTTCCTTGCATCGAGCTAAAAGCAATAATATCAAATAATGATAAATTCCCGAGACTAAGGGACCATGTTCGCCCCAGAAATCAGATCACTTATCGTTGAAGACCAAGAAGATCTCCGCCGTGGCCTCGTGGCCATGCTGAAAAACGGCGAGGTCCGGTCCGTTCACGCCTCCGCCACTGGCAAGGAAGGCCTCGAAATATTGCAGACTCACCCCGTCGACTTGATCCTATGCAATTGGGACGCTCCCGAGGTCAACGGGATTGCCCTTCTTCGTCATGTACGCGAGAACTCCGTCACCGAGAACGTTCCTTTCAGCATGGTGAGTGGAGAACTCGACGATGCCGCCATCGCGGAGGCGGCCGAATACGAAGCCGACGGCCACCTTTTCAAACCTCTCACCGAACGAGTGGTCGAAGACAAAATCGATAACGTCCTCGGCAAGAGGGCGTCGACCATGGAGTTGGTGGTCCGACTCGCACGGGCCGGGGCATATTCCGATATCAGCGCTTTCGAGGAGGCGATGGATGAGTTGAAGCCGCCCATAAGATCGATCCCAAGTCGCCTCGCGTCTGGACGGAAACGGGGGAGGCGTACGAGCTGACGGGGGGCAACGAAAAGGTGAGATCCTG
>CAZUHN010000072.1:0-25940 GCA_964620535.1 uncultured Nitrospinaceae bacterium
GTTAGAGCGCCGGGTTGTGGCCCCGGAGGTCGGGGGTTCAAATCCCCTCACTCACCCCACAGGTTCCGTTTTTCCCGTGATCGGGCGGAGGATCGGATCGGCCATGGATCGCCTCCGAACGTGTCGGCGCCCGTAGCTCAACTGGATAGAGCGTCGGACTTCGGATCCGAAGGTTGTAGGTTCGACTCCTACCGGGCGTACCAATAAAAACAACGACTTGCAATGACTTGCGGGTCGTTGTTTTTTTGTCTACGCGAGTATCTACGCGAATCTTGTAATTGGAAATGTTGGTATTACTAGGTCTGTTCCACAAACACTTTTTGTTTTACGCGAGTTCTCTTTAGACCTTCTTGTGGGTATGGGAACAAGGGGAAAACATCGGAATGAGGTCTAGGGGTTGGGTCTGAAATAAATGACAGAACCAGAGGAGAAGAAGTTATTGTGAACTAAATGGAGAAACCCATTTATTCGCAGTGGTTTTGGGGACTATTGAATATACAAACGAGTCTAAATGGAAATCTTATGAATTAAGTGATGATGTTAATTTTGTGATATAAAAGACTTGAACATCCGGAACTACCGAGTCTGTTTCAAAACGATAATATTAAAGACAAGATAAAGACAGGAGTAGGAAGAGTCTATGATGGAACACGGGACTTGTCACTTTCTTTTCTTCTATTGTGGGGTCATCCCTTTAAGTCAGGTTTAGTATTGATTTTTTCTTTTTTTCCCCGAATGTTTAGGCACTGTCGGTGGTGACCACGCAACCCCGCCTTTCCCTTGGTTACAATCAATTTTGTTTCCTTTCCTTAATCTCCACATAGTTCATATATGTCCTCTTCACCATCGTTTGGAACCATTCTGAAACAATTGATGGTCAGAAATAGGTTGGAAACCCTTCCCTGTGGAGGCACGGACTTTCCGACATCCCTTCCGTCAGATAGTAGACAATTATGTCTCACGCTGGTGTAATTCCATCCTGGTTCCAATGTTCCTCTCATCCTTCCTCAAACATCTTCGCAAAGAGGGTTTTGAAATAATGAACAAATCCCTTCTCAAAAAACTTGGATTGGTTGTTGTGGTGGTCGCACTGGTTTTCAGTGTGTCTCAGGGTGCGTGGGGTGGGTTTCAAGAAGGATATGATGCGGTAAGACGGGGTGACTATGCGACTGCGTTGAAAGAATGGAAACCACTTGCAGAACTAGGAGACGTAAACGCGCAGTTCAATCTGGGTGTGATGTATTACAACGGACAGGGTGTTCCAAAAGACTACAAAATTGCGGTTGAGTGGTTCCGCAAGAGTGCAGAACAAGGATACGCAAAAGCGCAGGGCAATGTGGGTTGGATGTATGCAAAAGGACTTGGTGTTCCAAAAGATTACAAACTTGCGGTCAAGTGGTATCTCATATATGTGGTTCAATCTATCCGCAACAAATGGAAACAAAGGTGGACAAAAGAATAGGGATATTGTTGAGAAAAGAATGACCCCTTCCCAAATTGAAAAAGTACAAGACCTTGCAAGAGAATGGATGGAAAAATATAAGAAAAAGTGATCAACTCTCCCCTATCCTTCCCTCAACATCCTCGCAAAAAAGGGGGTTTTGAAATAATGAACAAATCCCTTCTCAAAAAATTTGGATTGGTTGTTGTGGTGGTCGCACTGGCTTTCAGTGTGTCACAAAGTGCGTGGGGTTGGTATCATGAAGGATATGATGCGGTAGGATGGGGTGACTATGCGACTGCGTTGAAAGAATGGAAACCACTTGCAGAACAAGGAGACGCAGATGCACAGTACTTACTGGGTTTGATGTATCGCAACGGACTTGATGTCCCAGAAGATTATAAACTTGCGGTTGAGTGGTATCGAAAGAGTGCGGAACAAGGAATTAAACATGCACGGGATGCAGTAAGTCGTCTACAAGTAAAAGTATTAGAACAATGACAAGAAGGTAGTGTATAATTTGCATAAGAATGGGTAGGTTGCCCTTAATATATATCGTCAAAACGGCATTAAAATATCATTGCCATACACTGACCCGGTGGTGGGGGAAATGATAATGAAAAAAGTCGGTAAATCACGGTTGAAGAAAGATGATTTATAATTTGGACATTTTGATGATCGATCTTAATGTTACAAGTTAAGTAATAACAAAATGTTACGGTGAATAGATGTCCTCAGTAATCGCACTACGGATCCGAAGGTTTCAGGTTCGACTCCTACCGGGCGTACCAGAAATCGAAGGGTCGGGCGGCGGGCAATATCACCTCTCCTCTCTTGTTCGTAGCTGTTTCGCCGCCGTACGAAATAGATGCGGATTTCACCGCGGGTCGCTAGCTCAACTAGGCAGAGCAACGGACTCTTAATCCGTGGGTTCGGGGTTCGATTCCCCGGCGGCCTACCAGAAAATCAAGGAGTTTCGGGAGAGATTCCGCAACCCCTTTATTCCGTGTAAGCACTATGTAAGTACGTGGATGAATTTCGCACCCTTTCTTAGGGGTACGCAAAACTCTGCGAAGTTCTGTGGTTGCATTTGAACCGCAGAAAGGAAAAAAAGGAAGAGTCTGTTTTGTAAGTTCTCGCCCTACTATCTTTTAATTTCCGATCTTCGAAATATTGGAACGCCCCGAGAGAAAAGCCTGAGCGGATTTTTCAATGGACACACGCACACCCTCACAACGAATCGAACGAATGAGCCGCATCTGGGCAAGGACACCAAGCCCGAAATGAAGGTTCGGAAACTCGTCCGCGCGATGGGGTATCGGTATCGGTTACATCGAAAAGGTGGGGAGGTCGTCCTCGAAATGCTCCGAAAAAGCGGCCCGCCCGTATAAAAAGAGCCGCGCCCCTTCTCCTCTACTACTGGATTTTTTCGGCGAACTCGGCGATCCGCCCCGCCCCCTCCGCCACCACCTCGGGCGGGTGGCTGTAGGAGATGCGCACGAACTCGTCCGAGAGGTAGGCGCCCCAGGCGTCACCGGGCACCACCGCCACCCCCTTTTCCTCCAACAGCCGGTCCGCGAAATCTTTCGAGGTTAGCCCCAGCCCCGACACGTTCGGGTAGGCGTAGAAGGTTCCCCGGGGCATGGTGCAGCGGATTCCGGGGGCCGATTGAAGGGCCTTCACCAGGACCTCCCGCGACTCCTCGAGCGTTTTGACGAACCCTTCGACCTCATCGGGCGGCCCTTCGAGGGCAGCGATGCCGGCCCACTGGCTGATGAGGTTCACGCCCGAGACGATGTTCCGGTGCACCTTGAGCGCCCTTTCGATGAGATCGGGAGGACCTGACAGGTAGCCGAGGCGCCAGCCCGTCATGGCGTAGGTCTTCGAGAAGGCATGGGCGGAGGCCGTCCGCTCGCGCATCCCCTCCAGGGAGGCGATGGAGAGGTGTTTCGCGCCGTCGTAGACGAACCGCTCGTAGGGTTCGTCCGCGATGACCCAGATGTCCTTCTCCCGGGCGACCGAGGCGATCTCTTCCAGGGCCTCCCGGTCCAGGACGGCTCCGCTCGGGCTGTGCGGGGCGTTAACCCAAAGAGCCCGGGTGCGGGGGGTTATCCGCTCGAAGATCCCTTCGCGCGTCGGGCGGAAGCCGTCCTCCTCCCGCCAGGGGACGCGAACGGGCTTCGCCTCGCAGATGTGGGCCATCGGGGCGTAGATGTCGTGGCAGGGGTCCGGGATGAGCACCTCGTCGCCCGGGCGCAGGATGCTCGCCATGGCGCAGTAGAGGGCCTCGGTGGCACCCACCGTCACCAGCACCTCGGCGTCGGGGTCGGCCTCGATCCCGTTGTAGCTCTTCAGCTTGCCCGCGATGGCGCGGCGCAGCTCGGGAATTCCCTGCAGGGGCGGGTAGTGGGTCATCCCCTCGTCCATGGCGGTCTTTGCCGCATCGCGGATGTGGGCCGGGGTAGCGAAGTGGGGGCCGCGCAGATCGCCGATGGCGAGGTCGATTCCGTCCGGGCGCGAATGGGCCGCCTCCGAATACCGGCGGATGGTGGTGAGTTGGATCTTGTCGATACGGGAGTTGAACATGGGACTCTTCCATGGATTGCCGATTTTCATTGTTTTAGATGCAGCGGGTCTGACCTCCGTCCACGTCGATCATCGTCCCGGTGATGAAGCCCGCCCGCTCGGAGGCCAGGAAGGCCACCGCCGCCGCGACCTCCTCCACCTCTCCGAACCGCTTCAGGAGAATCTTCTCCGAGAGGATTTTCTTCGCCTCTTTTTCCGAAATATTCAGTTCCTCGGATTTTCTCCGCGTCAGGTTCACCATACGCTCGGTCTCGATGGGGCCCGGGTTCACCGCGTTCACCAGCACGTTCGCGGGCGCGCCAGCCTCGGCGAGCGCCTTGGTGAAGTTCAGGAGACCGGCGTTCATCACCCCGGCCGTGATGGCGTAGGCGTGGGGCTGCCTGCCGTGGGTTCCCACCAGGTTGATGATCCGGCCCCACCTCCTTTCCATCATCCCGGGCATCACCTCCCGCGCGCATCGCGTCTGGGCGAGAAGCTTGTACTCGACCGCCTCGCGCCAGGCGTCGTCCGTGAGCGCCTCGAAGGGGGTGGCGGGCGGGCCGGGAGAGTTGTTGACCAGGATGTCGATCCGCCCGAACCGCTTCGTCGACTCGGATACGAGCCGCTGGACATCGCCCAGATCGGTGCAGTTGGCGGCGATGCGGGCGACCTCCGCCCCCGTCGCCTCGCGGATGGCGGCGGCGGCGGCGGCGAGACCCTCCTCGCTCCTTGAGGAGATCACCACTTCGGCCCCTTCGGCGGCCAGCTCTTGGGCGGCGGCCCTCCCGAGCCCGCGGCTCGCCGCGGTGACCAGGGCCACTTTCCCCCGGAGTCCCATATCCATTCGGCATCGCTCCTTTATCGGGGCGGTTCGAAGGGGCCGGCCGGGAGGAATTCCCCAAAACCCTTTTTCCCGGTGAAGCGGCCCTCGCGGGCGATGACCTCGCCCCGCAGGAGGGTGATCACGGGGAGTCCCTTCACCGCCATATCCTCGTAAGGTGACCAATCTACCATATGGAGCGCCTCCGCGGTGAGGCGGCCCTCGGCCTCCGGGTCGATCACCACGATGTCGGCGTCGCTTCCCGGCGCGAGCGTGCCTTTCCGGGGATGGAGCCCGAAGAGCTTGGCGGGGTTGGTAGAGGTCACCTCGACGAAGCGGTTTTCGCTGATCCGGCCAGAGACCACCCCGGCGGTGTACACCACCGCGAGGCGCGTCTCGACGCCCGGTAGCCCCTTGGGAACCTCGCTGTAGGAAGCGCGCGCCTTCTGCGCGGAATCGAACGCACAGTGATCGGTCGAGATGACGGATACCGTTCCGTCCGCCACGGCCGCCCAGAGCGCCTCGGCGTCCGGTTCGTTCCTGAGGGGCGGGCTGCAGACGAAGTTCAGACCATCCGGCCGCTCGAAGATCCGGTCGTCGAGCGCCAGGTATTGGCACTGGGTCTCGCCGTAGAAGGGATGGCCCAGCTGCCGGGCGGCCCGGAGGACCTCGACGCTCTCCATGTTGGTGATGTGCCGTACGAGCAGGCCGGCGCCCGCCGAACCGGCGAGGAACATCGCCCGGTTCACCGCCTCCGCCTCGCTGAAATTGGGATGGCAGCGCGGCCAGTACTTCGCCTCCCGCTTTCCCTCGGAAAGATGCTTTGCCTCGTAATACTCGCCGACCGCGGCGTTCTCAGCATGGACCCCGAGGAGGCGGCCGGTCTCTTTCGACGCCAGGAGTATCCGGTAGAGAGCGGCGTCGTCGACGAGGATGCCGCGCTTCCGGTAAGTCATGTAGGCCTTGAAGGCCGCGATCCCCTCGTCGGCGAGCGGGCCCATCGCGCCGAGGTGGGCCGGGTCGGCCTTCGGGATCGAGGCGGTGAGGGCGTAGTCCACGGCCGCGCTTCCGTCCATCTGTGTCCGCCGGGCCCGGACGGCCTCCGGGGGGGTGCCCCTCGGGTCGAGCGCGAAATCGATGATGGTGGTGGTCCCGCCGAGAGCGGCCGCCACCGTCCCGGTGTAGTGGTCGTCCCGGGTGAGGTCGTTCAGGAATGGCCACCGGATGTGGACGTGGGAGTCCACGAGCCCGGGCATGACGAGCTTGCCCGCCGCGTCGATGGTCTCTCCCGCCGGGGAAAAATTACCCGGCAGGCCGAGGGCCTGGATCCGCCCGTCTTTTACGGCAATATCCGCTTGGCGTGTCTCATCCGCCAGGACCACCCTGCCTCCAGCGACGACGATGTCCGGCGCTCCGCCCATCCGTGCGCTCCCCGGTGAAACGGAGGATTTCCTCTCTTCGAAAGGATTGGAAAATCGACCCCGTAACCTAAGGCGGAGACGGGAAGGCGTCAATCCGGGCCGGCGCGGAAATTGCGGCGCAGGTCCTCTTGGGGTAGGTTCAAACCACCCGGGCGTTTATCCTGTCAAAGTTCCCGGCAATCGGACAGGCGATTGGAGGTGCATTCATGCCCCCGTCAAGCGTTCCCATCATCGATATCCACATGCACACCTTCACCATCGAGACCATCTACGGCTACGGCGAGGGGTACCTGGCCGCCGCCAATTTCTTCGGACAGGATCCCAAGAGCCCCTTTCACGTCTGGGTGCGGGAGGGGCGGGCCATTCCCATCGAGGAGACCTATGAGTTCATGAAGCGGGCGGGGGTGGTGCGTGCGGTCATCCAGAACGAGATTGCCTTCAGTAAATCCGGCTCCATGCTCCCGAACGACTTCCTGGCGGAGTACTGCCGGAAGTTCCCCGATTTTTTCATGGGATTCTGCGGGGTGGACCCCCGGACGCCGGAGGGTGCGCTCTACGAACTCCAGCGTTGCCACGACGAACTGGGACTGGTGGGGTTGAAGTTCCATCCCGCCTGGCTCTGCCTCTGGCCGAACGACAAGGAACTCATGTACCCGATTTACGAAAAGCTCTGTGAGTTGGACATGGCGATCCTCTACCACATGGGCGCGACGCGGCTCGCCCACAGCCACATCAAGTACGCACAGCCCGTCACGGTGGACGAGGTGGCCACCGATTTTCCCGGCCTCCGGATCGTCGTGGCCCACTGCGGCTGGCCCTGGACCCAGGAGGCGCTCGCCCTCCTCTGGCGGCATGAGAACGTGGTGGTCGATTTTTCCGGGCGGATGCCCGAGTTCCTTTTCGGAAATGATCCCGCAATCATGCATTTCATGAACATCCTCGCGCCGGACAAGTTCGTCTTCGGAACGGACTACCCCGTTCTCGCGGCCGAAAACTGGCTCGAACAGTTCGACTCCATCCATGAGCGGGGATACGAATGGGCCGGAAAGCATTGCGACTGGAATGACGGCGTGTACGAGAAGTTTGTGTTTTACAACGCCTGCCGCTTTCTCAAGCTGGACCCCGAGGCTATCCTGAAAGGGGCGGGGAAGCCGTAAGGACTTTCCGGGCCGGCAGTGACTCGCCCCCTCCTTCCTTGCCGGTCGGGTCCCCCCGCCCGTACTATGCCTCCTGGCGCTGTTGTGCCAAGCGCGGGACCGCACGGGGAGAAAGGGGACCCGGATGGGGACAGGGGGTGAAAGCCGCTCCTTCTTTTTTGGCTGGTTTGTCGTTGCGGCCTCATGCCTTGTGTTCATGTTCACCTTCGGGGCGGCCGTTTCCTTCGGCGTTTACCTGAAGCCGTTGGCCGGTGAATTCGGCTGGTCACGGGGCACCGTCTCGCTCGCCTATTCAATTTTCATGTTGACGACGGGCCTTGCCTCCGCCATCTCGGGAAAGCTGCACGATAGCATCGGGGTCCGGCCGGTTCTCTTCCTGGCGGTGGTGGGGGGCGGGCTGGGGCTGATCCTGGTGAGCCGGACCAGCTCCTTGTGGCACCTCTATTTCAGCTTCGGAATCCTGGCCGGGGGGTTGGGCGCGGGCTTCTCCAATGTCCCGGTGGTGGCGACGGTAGGCCTTTGGTTCGATCGGAGGCGGGGGATCGCCACCGCGCTCTCCATGTCGGGAGCATCTATCGGCATCCTCCTCCTCCCACCGGTGATCCGGACCTTAATCGATTCCGTCGGCTGGCGGGGGGCCTTCCTGATCCAGGGGATCGTCACGCTTGTTTTGTTGTTGGCGGCGGCTATGATCATCCGGGCCCCGCGCGAGGGGGAAGCGGAGCCGCCCTCGCGGGAGGGAGGCGAAAAGCGCCGCTTCGATATCCCCGCCCTTCCACGCCCATCTACCATGTGGACCATACGCTGCGCGACCATATTCTGTTGCATTTGCCATTCCATCCCGCTGGTTCACGTTGCGCCCTTCGCCTCGGATATCGGGATCTCCCCGATCGCCGCCGCCTCGGTGATGAGTGTCATGGGCTTGATGGCACTCATAGTGCGTCTCGGGATGGGCGCCCTGGTCGACCGGATCACCGCGAGGGTGACTTTGGTCATCAGCGGCGTCTTCCAGACGTTTATGGTGCTCCTGCTAATCCGCGCGACGGCCCTAACAGATTTTTATGTCTTCGCCATGCTCTGGCCGCTGGGTTTCGGCGGGATCATGCTCATGTACCTGGTCTCCCTGCGCGAGCTGTACGGCACGGACAGGATCGGCGGTCGCGTCGGATCGGTGTTCGCTTTCGCGACGATAGGGATGGCGGCCGGGGGCTACTTCGGTGGGCTCCTTTTCGACCTACTGGGGACCTACCGGCTCGTTTTCGTGGTGAGCTTCGGCGCCGGGCTTATCAACCTGGCCCTGACGAGCACCATCCTCTACACGACGTCCGGCGCGCGCTTCTTGCGCTTGGCGCAGCAGGACAACGCCTGAACCCCCCTCGTCTATTTCGAGCCCCCCCGGTAGTCCCAGGTGAGGACGTGGACGGGTTCGAGGCGCCACACCCGGCGCTTGCACTGGGTGAGGGTTTGGTAATAGGGATGCGCTTCGGTGCCGAAGTGGCGGTAGGTCCATGCGATATTGTACCGGCGAAGGAGATCGAGATCCTCGACAAATTCCGCCCGGCCCTGGATGAGGACGCCCCGGTATTCATCGAATTCCTCCCCTTCGTCTACGGTATAGGACATATTGGGATTGTTCATCATGTTTGTGATTTTTTTACGGGGGGATCGGGTGGAGAAATAGAGCATTCCCTCGAAGATCACGTGCCACATGGGGATGACGTGGGGGAAGCCGTCCTCGCCGATGGTGCCCATGTGCCCGACCCGGTGCTTTCCGAGGAATAGATGTGTCTCCTCCTCGCTCCATGTATTGTAAATGCTTGGATCACTCATGCCCCGGTCTCCATGTCTGAATATTTCGGATAGATGTTTCGTGGACTGCCATAGTAACGCTATGGGGCCGTAAGAAAGTGGATCAAGTCAAGGCGACGCGCTGGACCCTTGTGTGGATTACAATGGGCGCAGGCATCATTGCTTCCTCCCATATCGGCAGGCTGCCGCCGGTCCTTCCCGGAATTCGCGCGGATCTGGGCGCAGATCTTGTCACCGCCGGTTGAATTTGCTTTCATCATTTTCGCCACCCGTTTCGCCTTGGGCCTCGTAGCCGGGAACATGGCAGATAAGCAATATCGGCGCCTCGAAGCGGGAGGATAGGCTCGGCCGGGCGGGGGAGGGTAGACCGGGAAAGGGAAAAGGGGACGGGTGCCATGGAGGTCTATCTCGTTCAGCACGGGGAGGCGAAGCGCGAGGAGGAGGACCCCGCGCGCGCTCTCACCGACCGCGGAAAAAGGGAGGCCGAAGGAGTGGCCCGGGCGGCGGGGCGGGCGGGGCTCGCTCTCGCCGAGATCCTTCACTCTGGCAAGCGCCGCGCCCAGGAGACTGCGGAGATCTTCGCGGTGCGCCTGAAGCCCTCCCGGGGCGTCCGGGAGGCGGCGGGCCTCGCCCCGATGGATGACCCCGCCGCGGCGGAGGGGCTCATCGAGGGGGCCGCCGGCCCCCTCATGCTCGTCGGCCATCTCCCCCACATGGGCCGCCTCGCCTCGTTACTCCTCGCCGCCGATCCCGGAAAAGAGATCATCGCCTTCCGGATGGGAGGGATCGTGTGCCTCTCCCGCGAGGAGGGGGGCTGGCGCCTCCGCTGGATGCTCACCCCGGAGGTGGCGGCGGGCTAGCGTAGGCGGGACCCGCCCCGCAAGAAATTTCCCCAAGCCAAATCCCAACAGGCAGCTTCGGTGTATTTTTCCGTATGCGGGCAACCGCGCAGGGCGGCCGCCGCTCGGTTCCCGATAATATCCACAAATTGAAAAATTCCCTGGTTTGGTGAAGTGCGAGCGAGGCGATGTGTACACTCTTCCTGGCTCCGGCCGGCAGGAGGTGCGAAGCGTATTTGGGTGAGGGGGGGGAGTCGATCCTCGGCTTCTTACGGCTGAATCGTAACCTCCACGGTCGTTTCTTTCTCGCTTGAATCGGCCCGCGTAACGGTCGAGAAGGCGGTGCATTTCCCGGAGAAGGATAGGGGGTGCGCCCACACCCGCATTGCGATCCGGGGCTTCTGCTATTATGTTTCCGAATAGTGCGTCGCCGGGATAAATAGACGGAAGGGGAATGTACTTGCCGAAGAAAAAAGCCCGCTCGAGGAAGCCATCGAAGACCTCCAAGAAGCAAACCCGCACGTCTTTCGTCCTTGCGGCGATGGTGGTGGGGGTTTTGGCCATCGGCGTGGGATTCATGATGTTCGGAGGGGGCAAGGTGGGCGAAATTCCTCCCGCGAAAACCTCCGACAGCAAGGTGGTGGTGATCGAATTTTTTGATTATGGCTGACCGCACTGCAGGGATGCGCAGGTTGCGCTGAATCAGCTCAAAGAGGAATTCAAAAATCAAATCGAATTTTTTCACAAGGATTTTCCGCTTCGTGACCTCACGACCCTCGCGGCGGAGGCGGTGAGGTGCGCCGAAGGTTACGGCAAGGACGGGCACATGCGCCTGAGCATGTTCAGCGGCCAGAGCCGATGGGGATCCAGCTCATTCCCGCATGAAGTATGGGCGAAGTACGCCGCGTCGGCCGGTGTGGATGTGGACGAATGGCGCTCCTGCTTGAACGCCCGAACCCACCGGGGCGCCGTCGAGGCCGACCGGAAACTCGGCGTGCGCATGGGCGTGGATGCCACGCCGACCATCTTCGTCGGAAATCGAAAGATCGTGGGCGCCGTTCCTTTCGAAAGACTGGCCGCGGTCGTTCGGGCCCAAATGAACTGATGGAAATAGCGGGTTCCTAGGGGCGTAGGGAGTGCACATTTTCTCTCTGTGGCGTCATTCCCGGGCCGTCCTGGTTTCCCGGATCTGCCTCGGTGGTTTCTTTGCCGTCGCGGGGGCGGCCAAGCTGGGCCAGCCGGCCGCGCTGTTCGCCAATCAGATCAAAGCCTATGGCATCGTCCCGGAGGGTTGGGAGCTGCCGATGGCCTATTCTCTCCCCTGGCTTGAGCTTTTTTCCGGCGCCTTCCTGCTTGTGGGTTTTTTTTCGACGTGGGCGGCCGTATTGATCGAAGCCCAGCTCGTCGTTTTCTCAGCAGCCATTTCGGCCGCGATTTTGTTGGGAAGGGCGCCGGAAGATTGCGGCTGTCTGCCCGGCGTCAGTGAAACCCCGGCCCAGGCCCTCATCCGGGACGCCATCATGATCGCTTGGTTGGCCGTTTCGATCCGTGGAATGCCCGGAAGCCTCTCCGTCGATGGATGGCTCGATTCAGACACCGAGGACATGGAATCCCCTGCCTGATGCGGTTCTCGACTCCTGCGGGAAAGGAAAGTCAGGGATCGAGTTAAAAAGAACAATCAGATGCTGGGGGGATTAAAGGGGCGTTTTCCGCCTCCCAAATTGCGTTTTAATCCAGGACCAATCTTCCCGTTGGCGTCTAGTTGGATAAGTTGTATACTTCATTTTGTCTCCGAATTGGAAAAGTTCATATTGACCCCGATTTGCTTTTCGAGGGGGAGGTTGCCTCTAAGTCTCCGGAGGGGATGAGCCTCGCTCACATCCATCGGAAGTCTTTGCTCGTTTTTGTTTTGCCCATCTTATGAGCAGGTTCACGAGGTGTAGGGGGGGTGACCGAGTTGCTATTCAATATTATTGACGTTCGCATATTATACTCTCTTATGGAACGCGTGTGATTTCACGCGACGCTTGTGAATCTACTGTTTACCCGGCTTGCTATCTGAGAGAGAACAATATGACGGCCCGTGAATGGGAGGCGGCGATTTCCGAAGAGTGAGAGGCGGATCTTCGATCTCTCGGGCTACGGCGCGCGGAAGGGTTTTGGAAATCGTCCCGCCTTGCAGGTGGTGGATGTAACGTACGGTGCGGTAGGCGACCGCCGCGAATCGATGGAAAGTTCCATACGCCGGTGGCGCAACAGCTGCGGCGAAGTTGGCTGGCAGGCCGTGGGCGCCATCGCCTCAGTTCACGTCTCCGGTCGAGCGTGGCCGCTGGCGGGACAAGAACCGGCGTGCCAATAAGAGGGAGCGCTCGGACGAGCTGGGGGTGGAGGCCTCGGATGTCGTACGGGAGATAGCGCCCCTGCCGGGAGACACCGTAATCGCCAAGCGGAAGGTGAGCCCTTTTTTCGGGACGCCTCTCGTTTCGCATCTGACTTACCTGCGGGTGGACACTGTGCTCGTCTGCGGGATGGCTGCGGGCGGCTGCGTACATGCCGCGGTGGTGGGTGCCTTCTCTTACGACTTTCGCATGGCGGTGGTGGAAGAGGCCACCTTCGACCGGGGAGAGCCGTGCCATCGGGTGAATCTTTTCGAGATGGACATGAAGTACGCTGACGTCGTCAACCTGCAGAAGGCGACGCAGTATTTGCGCGAATGCGAGTAAGGGGAGGTTGCCTTGTCGCCGATTGAGGAAGAGAAACTGGCCTGATGGAGCTTTTTTTCGAAAAGGGGGACAAATTATGAGAGCGAAGACGTTCTGTCTCACATTGTTCATGCTGTTGGTTATTTTCCTCCTGGGGTTGCAGCCCGCGGCTGCGTCAAAGGCAGATACAATTCGCATCGGCATGAACTCCGATCTTGTCACCATTGATCCGACCAAAATCCGCGACCCCTCCAGCCTCCAGGTGGGCGGGAATCTGTTCAATGGATTGTTCAAGTTCAAGCCGGGGACCGGCGTCGTCCAAAAGGATCTCGCCACCCGCTGGGAGACCGCGCCCGACGGGATGTCGATGACCTTTTACCTGCGCAAGGGCATCAAATTCCACAAGGGTTTCGGCGAGTTCACGGCCGATGACGTCAAGTTCACCATCGAGCGGCACCTCAACCCGAAGAACAAGTCCCGCCTCCGCAACTATTATCGGGCGGTGAAGCGGGTCGAGGTCGTCGACCCGTACACCGTTCGGGTCCACTTCACTGCGTCGACACCGGGCTTCGTTGGATCGGTTTTGGCCTACCGCTCGGGGTGGATGCTGAGCCGCAAGGCAGTGACGAAGTACGGTAAGGACTACGCCCTCAACCCCATCGGCACGGGGCCGTACGTCTTCGAGAGCTACCAGCGGGGGATCAAAACGGTCATCGTGGCGAATAAGGATTACTGGGAGGGTCCGCCGCGCATCAAGCGCGCGGAGTTCATTCCCATCCCCGAAGCCTCGGTGCTCTACGCCGCGCTCGAGTCCGGCGACATCGACTTGGCTCACACTCGGAGCGCGACCGTTTATAACCGGACCCTCAAGAACCCGAACCTGAAGGTCAAGGTGAAGCCCGCCATGTCCGTGCGCGGGCTCTACCTCAACACCACCCGAAAGCCGTTCAAGGACGTTCGCGTCCGGCACGCCTTCGCGCACGCAATCAACCGGGAGCATATCCTCAAGCACGTCTTGGGCGGCACCGGCAAGCTGGCCGTCAGCATCTTCAACCCCAACCACTGGGGCTACACGGAGGACGTCCGCACGTACGGGTACGACCCCGCGAAGGCGAAGAAGCTTCTCGCCGAGGCGGGATACCCCAAGGGATTCTCGACCGTGTTCGTGTATCCCAGGCAGTCGCCGTATCAGGAGATTGCCCCGGCCGTGGCCGAGTTTCTCCGGGCCGTGGGGATCAAGGTCAGGATGACCGGCATCGAGCGGGCCGGCTTCAACACGCGGGTCAAGAAGGGCGGCTATGACATGACCATCATGGGCCTCACGCGCCCGACCGACCCGGACATCTACGTGACCTTGGGCTACTGGTCGAAGAACGTACCGCCGGGGCAGAACTTCTCCTACTACAGCGGCGTGGATGACCTCATCGTCAAGGCGCGTCACGAGCTGGATCGGGAAAAGCGCAAGCAGCTCTACATCCAGATCCAGAAGAAGGCGGTCGAAGACCGGCCGACCATCCCCGTCTACTATCCTTTCGGGATGGCCATCATGTCTCGCCGCGTGAAGGGCCACCCGGCGAGCATCCTGAACGAGTTGGTCCTTTACAGTACGTACCTCGAGAACTAAGGGAAACACGGTGTCCCTGGGCGGGAACGGCACTCCCGCCCAGGGGCTTTTTCCCTGACGCGAGTTCACCTTCAATCCCATGCGCAAAGTCCTGATCAGGCTGCTGCTCTCCCTTCCGCCGACCGTCCTCGGCGTGCTGACGGTGGTGTTTCTGATCACGCGCCTGATTCCGGGCGATCCTGCAGAGGTCATCCTGGGCGAGCTGGCCACCCCCGAGTCGCTGCAGGAGATGCGGCAGATGCTCGGTCTCGACCAGTCCATCCTCACCCAGTATCTCGAATTCCTAAACAACGTCCTCCGCGGGGACTTGGGCCGCTCGCTCATGACGGACAAGCCCGTCTTGGATGAACTCCTGGGAGTCTTCCCCTTCACGGCGGAACTCGCGATCGCCGCCCTATTCGTTTCAGTACTCGTGGGAGTGCCGATCGGGATTTTCAGCGCCACGCGGCGGAACACCCCCGGCGACTACGTGAGCATGGTGTTCGCCCTGCTCGGGGTGTCGGCGCCTGTCTTTTGGGTGGGCATCCTGCTCATTCTCTTTTTCGGACTCGAGCTGCACTGGTTCCCCGTGATCGGATCCAGCACACACGACGACATCGGCAGACTTCTCCACCATTTGGTCCTCCCGGCCATCACCATGGGCTTTTTCACCACGGGCCTCACCGCGCGGATGACGCGCTCGAGCGTGCTGGACGTTCTGGGGGAGGACTACATCCTGGCGGCCCGCTCGAAGGGATTGGCCGAGCGGATCGTGATCTGGAGGCATGTGTTTCGGAACGCCCTCATCCCGGTGGTCACGATTGTGGGCCTCAACCTGGGCCGGATGATGGGAGGTGCCATCGTGACTGAAACCGTCTTCGCACGGCCGGGGGTCGGGAGGCTTCTGATCGAGTCGATATCCGCCCGGGACTATCCCCAGATCCAGGCGACGGTCGCGTTCTTCGCCGTGGTCTTCATCGTCGTGAACGGGTTCGTGGACATCTCCTACTCCTACATCGACCCGAGGGTGGAACATGAAGTTTGAGGAGACGACCTCCGCCCCGCTTTCCAAGCACCTCAGGGCGCTCTTCGGCCTCAGGAGTTTCGCCATCGGAACGGTGCTCGTCGTTTTCCTTGTCCTGGTGGCCTTTTTCGCACCCGTCCTCACCTCGGTGGACCCCATCGCGCAGGATCTCCCCCTTCGGCTGAGCGCGCCGGGCGGCCTCCATTTCTTCGGTACCGACGAGTACGGCCGGGACCTCTACTCCCGCGCGATCTACGGCTCGCGGATCTCGCTCATGGTGGGAGTTGTCGCGGTGCTCATCGGCGCCACGCTCGGGACGATCATGGGCTTGATCGCGGGCTTCTTCGGAGGGTGGGTGGACCGCATTCTGAGCCGGTTCATCGACGTCCTCCTCGCGTTCCCCCAGCTCCTGATGGCGCTCACCGTCATCGCCATCCTTGGGCCCTCGCTCATGAACGCTATGGTGGCGGTGGGTATCTCGACTAGCCCCCGCTTCGCGCGCCTCATCCGGGGGACCGTGCTCAGCATCAAGGCGCGCGATTACGTGGAGGCTGCCCGCGCGACGGGCGCCAGCTCGACCCGCATGCTGGTGCGCCACGTCCTCCCGAACACGATTTCCACCCTCATCGTGATGGCCTCCTTGCGGACCGGCGCCGCCATCCTGACCGAGTCGAATCTGAGTTTCCTCGGCCTCGGCGTGCAGCCCCCCACGCCCTCCTGGGGCGGTATCATCAGCACGGGACGGGAATTCATTCAGGAGGCGCCCTGGCTCAGCTTCATCCCGGGGATCGTCATCTTGCTCGCGGTGATGGGCTTTAACCTCATGGGGGAGGGCTTGCGCGATTTCTTGGATCCGCGGTTGCGGCAGCGCTGAAGGAGATCTCGTGGATCACATCGAAAGGCCATCCGGAGCCGGGGACTTCCCCATGTGCTGGGTGAGCGACCTGGCGGCGGAGATGCTACGCCGGATCGGCATCAAGTACGTGAGCCTCAATCCGGGGGCAAGCTACCGCGGATTCCATGACAGTCTGGTGAACTACCTGGGAAACCAGGACCCGCAGATGCTTCTGTGCTTGCACGAGGACCACGCTGTCTCGATCGCGCACGGATACGCCAAGGTCACGGGCGAGCCAATGGCCTGTGTCCTGCACAGCAACGTCGGCCTCATGCACGGAACGCTGGGAATCTTCAACGCCTGGTGCGACCGCGTTCCGATGATCGTCATGGGGGCGACGGGGCCAGTCGACGCCCCCTTGCGGCGACCGTGGATCGACTGGATCCACACGGCCAAGGACCAGGGTGCGCTGGTCCGCAACTTCACCAAGTGGGACGATGAACCCCGCTCGGCGCAGGCATGCGTCGAGTCCATGCTGCGCGCCTCCATCATCGCTCGAACAGCGCCGCGCGGGCCGGTTTACATCTGTCTGGACGCCACCTTGCAAGAGCGGGAGCTGGCCGAGCCGGTCCGGATTCCCGACCTCGCCCGCTACGCGCCGGCGGATCCACCCCAGCCCCCTCCGGCGGCGCTGGAGGCGGCGGCGGATATGCTGGCCCGCGCCCGAAAGCCGGTGTTTCTCGTGGGCCGGGTCGCGCGGCGGCGGGAGGATTGGGACCGGCGGGTGCGCCTCGCCGAGATCCTGGGAGCCGCTGTGCTGACCGACCTAAAGACTGGCGCCACTTTCCCGACGGATCATCGTCTGCATTTCGAATCTCCCGGCGACTTCGTGACGGAGGGGAAAAGGGCGCTTTTGCTCAAGGCCGACGTCATCCTCAGCCTCGACTGGATCGACCTCGCGGGCACCTTCAAGCAGGCCACCGGAAAGGACGAGGTTCAGGGGAAGGTGATCCAGGCTTCGGTCGATTCTTACAACCACAATGGCTGGAGCATGGACCACCAAGGCCTGCCTCCCGCCGATCTTCTCCTCCTGGCCGAGCCGGACGTTGCCGTCGCGAGGCTTCTTCCCCTCGTCGAAGCCCGGATGACGGGGAAGTCCCCCAAGTGGGAAGGCGGGGAGCCGTCTTCCCCCGCTCCGGAAGGGGCCGAGGGGGAGAGGGGGATCGCCCTGCGGGACATCGCCCAAACGCTGGAGAGGGTGAGGGGCGACCGCGATCTGAGCATCGTGCCCGTGCCCCGGTCGGGCGAGGGCTTTCGCTTCGACGATCCGCTCGATTGCCTCGGCTTGGACGGCGGCGCGGGTCTTTCCTCCGGACCGGGGCTGGCGGTCGGCGCCGGCCTCGCGCTCAAGGGGTCGGGCCGCTTCCCGGTCGCCATACTCGGCGACGGCAACTTCCTGCAGGGGGCGACGGCGCTGTGGACCGCAGCGCACTACGAGATACCCGTGCTTTACCTCATCGAAAACAACCACTCCAACCTGAACGACGAGATCCACCAGGAAACCGTGGCGAAGCAGCGCGGCCGGCCGCCGGAGAACAGATGGATCGGCGTGCGCATCGACAGCCCCCCCCCGGGTCTCCCCGACATAGCGCGGGCGCAGGGCGTCGCCGCCGACGGGCCGGTCGCAAAGCTCGACGACCTGGCGGCCGCTATCGAAAAGGGGCTCAGGACTGTCGAAGAGGGCAGGCCCTACCTCGTCGACGTGACGGTGCTGCCCAGGTCGCCGCGAGGCAAATACTGGGAGCGAGGATAAGCCGCCTTCGGCGGGCCGGGGTGGAATTCATCGGCGGCCGTCGCCCGCCCGCATACGAATGAAGTCCGGCAAGGCCGAAAAAACAGGAGGGAAGAAGACGTTATGGCGGAAAAGAGAGGGAAACCAGGCATCCCATCTTCTTGGGACGAGGAGTTCGACGTCGTCGTGGTGGGCTACGGATACGCCGGCGGGGTCTCGGCGATAGAGGCCCACGACGGCCGGGCCGAGGTCCTCCTCATCGAGAAGATGCTCGACCCCGGAGGCATTTCCATTTGCTCGGGGGGAAGCCTGCGCTTCACCCGCGACGTCGAGAAGGGGTTCGCGTACCTCAAGGCCACGAACGCAGGAACCTCGCCGGACGATGTGCTGCGCGCCCTCGCCGAAGGCATGCGGGAGATCCCCGACTACATCGCGCGCCTCGCCGAGGTCAACGACGCGAGGCCGCTAGTCCGCCCGACGAGGGGCAACTACCCCTTCCCCGGCTTCGAGACGTTCGAGGGCATCACCATCGATGAGATCCCCGGCTTCGACCCGGCCGCCCAATATCCCTATGTGAGCAAATACTTGCGGGCCGACGGCACCCGCCTGTTCAAGGTGGTCGAGGACAACGTCGCCCGGCGCGGAATCCCCGTCCGGCTTTCGACCCCGGCGCTCCGCCTGATCACCGACGCCGAGGGCGAAGTCTGCGGCCTCGTGGCGAACCCCCCGTCCGGCCCTGTGGCCATCAAGGCGCGCCGGGCCGTCATCCTCGCCTGCGGGGGCTTCGAGGCCGACGAGGAGATGAAGCGCCGGCACTGGCAGGAAAAGCCCGTCTTCTCGGCGGCCTTCCTGGGCAACACCGGCGACGGCATCCGCATGGCGGCCGACGTGGGGGCCGACCTGTGGCACATGTGGCACTACCACGGCTCCTACGGCTTCCGTCATCCGGACCCCGCCTTCCCGTTCGCCATCCGCCTCAAGAAGCTGCCGGATTGGACTCCCACCCAGGCGGTGCGGGAAGATGTCAAGATGAGCTGGATCGTCCTCGACCGGGACGGGAGGCGCTACATGAACGAGTACGCCCCCTACGTGCAGGACACCGGGCACCGGCCGATGGAGCTGTACGACCCGGTCCGGCAGACCTACCCCCGCATCCCTTCCTATCTGATATTTGATGAGGAGGGCCGCCAGTTCTACTCCCTCGGCTCGGTCGTCTACAACGACCGCCGCGTTTCCTTTAAATGGAGCGAGGACAACCTGAAGGAGGTCGAGCTCGGGATCCTGGGCCGGGCCGATTCGGTGGCTGAGATGGCGGAGCGGCTCCACCTCGACGCGTCCGTCCTTCGGGCCGGCCTCGACCGCTGGAACGAATCCTGCGAGAGAGGGGTGGACGAGGATTACGGGCGCCCGCCCACGAGCATGGTGGAGATCAAAACGCCTCCTTTCTACTTTGGTGAGGTCTGGCCGGTCGTCTCCAACACCCACGGCGGGCCCGTCCACAACGCGAGGCAGCAGATCTTGGACGCTTTCGGGGATCCGATTCCGCGCCTCTACGCGGCGGGGGAACTCGGCAGCGTGTTCGGCCACCTGTACCTGTCGGGGGGGAACTTGGCGGAGTGCTTCGTCAGCGGTCAGATCGCCGGGCGGGGAGCAGCCTCTCTTTCTCCTTGGGGATGAGCTTTTCTGGCCTATTATTGTGATCCCGCAATAAGTTCCTCCGCCTCAAAACTTTCTGGGCGAAAATCCATGGGGTATCGCCCTTAATCTTTCATGTTTCTTTTCGTCGGCCATCGAATGGATTGTCATTTCGGTGCAAAGAGGTCCATCAGTCTTTGGATCTTATGCGGCTGTGAAGGTCGAACGATGGGAAGGCTGACGCCGGCTTCCCTGTATTTTTCCACCCGCCTCACTCCGTCCAGCCGTTCACTCCGACGTCCTCTTCCGCGCAGCGGCGGTGGATTTTCCAGAAGTAGGGGGCCATCTCCTCGGCGAAGCGGAAGCCCTCCCGGTGCTTTTCGAAGTAGTGCGCGGCGACCTCGTTTGTCTCTTCGAGGAGCGCCGCCTCGTCTACGGTCTGAATCTCCCCGTTCTCCATTACGACCTCGCCGTCGATGACCGAAGCCCGCACCGAGCTTCCGTCCTCGCAGTAGACTAGGTGGTTGAGGATGTTGTTGAGCGGGACGAAGTGGGGTTTTCGCAGGTCGAGGATGACGAGGTCCGCCCGCCGGCCGGGGGCGAGAACTCCGGTCTCCTCCCCCAGCCCCGCGCAGCGGGCGGCGCCCTCAGTGGCCATCCGGAAGGCGTCCCGCGCCGTAAGGGAATCTCCAATGTCCGGGCCCGCCACTTTCTGGAGGAGGGAGGCGAACTTCATGGTTTCGAAGGCGTTGTGCCGGTCGTTCGTCTCGGTCCCGTCCGAGCCGAGGGCGATGTTCACCCCGGCGGTGAGCAGCTTCCGGAGGGGGGCGATCCCGGCCCCGAGCTTGAGGTTGCTCGCCGGATTGGAGACCACCGAGGCCCCGCCGCGGGCGATTCGGCCGATATCCTCCTCCGTCACCCAGACGGAATGAATGAGGTTGGTCCGGGGGGTGAGCAGGCCGAGTTCCTCCATGTGCGCGACGATGGTTTTTCCGTAAAAGACCCGCCCCGTCACCGCCTGCACCTTGGTCTCGAGCACGTGGGTGAAGATGGGAAGGTCCAGCTCCTCGCCGAGCGCCCAGAGGTCGCCGAGGAAGGCGTCCGTACACCTTTGGGGGGCGGAGGGGTTGAGGGAGAAGCGCACCCGGCTGTCGGGCCCGTTCCAGCGCGCGTGCAAGGCGCGTGCGAAGGCGATCTGTTCCTTCGGGGGGAGGGATGGAGGCCGGGTAAGGCGCGTCTGCATCTCCTTTGGCATGACTTTTTCCAGGAAGGGCACGCCGTGAAGCAGGGGCTTGTCGAGGAGGCTCACCCCTACCACCGCGCGGATCCTCGCGTCTTGATAAGCTTGGAAGACCGGCGCCGCCGTTTCCTCGTCCAGATTGTGGGAAAGGTTGACGTCGTCCACCGCGGTGGTCACGCCCACCTTCAGCATCTCGAGACAGCCCAGCATGGTGCGGAGGTAGAGTTCGCGCTCGGTAAACGGGTTCTTGTCCAGGGTGGAGGGAAGGGTGAAGTTTCGCCACACCTCGAGGGGGAAGTTGTCGATGCGCCCCCGGTTGAAGGACTCGGTGGAATGGAAATGGGCGTTCGCCAGTCCGGGCATGACGAGCCCGCCCGAAGCGTCCAGCACGCGGTCGGTTGGGCCGCCCGCTCTCTCTCCCGTCTCGGCGATGCACCCGTTCTCAATCCGGACGCTCCCGGGGCGGAGGACGAGATTCTCCCCCTCTGGAAGGAGCAGCTTTCCGTTTTCGATGCGGAGGGAGGCGGCCATGGCCGGTCAGGTCGCGAGGGGAGGAGTGGGGGACGCGCTCTGCCGCCACTTCCGCCAGGCGTCGAGGGCGCCCGGGATCTCCCGCAAATTCTCGTCCTCGATGAAAACGGTCTCGGAGGCCTCTTTGCTCGAGGCCCCGACGTAGTAGGCGATCTCCGCCGCCCCCTCGTCCAGGTCCAAGTTTGCGTAGGCGTGGAGTTCCCCGCGCGGGATGTAGGCGAAGGTGTGCATGGGGACTGGGACCTCCTCGGCCTCCTCCCCCATGATCATCTTGAACCGCCCCTTGATGAAGCACATGACCGCGTCGCAGCCCTTGTGGTAATGGCGCTGCATCCGCGCACCCGGAGGGACCTCGGTGTACTGGCCGCACACCTTGCCCCTCGCCTCGGGGCAGGTCGCCTCCGTCACGGCCCAGACGATGGCCATGGGGGGCTCGAAGCTCGGATCGAACGGAAGTTCGTGGGGATTTACGAGGGTGACGTTGTGTCTCATGTGCGTCCTCTTTTTTCCCGGAGCGCCGGAGGGACATTTTCCCTCCGCCCCGGCGGGGAGTCCTCCTTCGCCTGGCAATGCGATCGGTTGAGAAACGGTTCAGGTAAGACTAGCTGCGGCCTCGGGCCGGGTCAATCCCGGCGGGATGGCGGGGAGGGGGAGAGATGGTATTTTGTCAGCCGAGGAATCGGCGTGGCGTGCCTGCAGAGACGGGGGAGGGCTGTGTGCGGGTTGTGATCGAGATCATCACCATTCTAGCAGCGAGTTTCTACGCCTCAAGGTCGTTTGCCATCGGCCGGGCCTGGCGTGCGGCCCGGAGGACGCGGGGTCCCGGGGCGGCGCTGTCCGAATTCCGGTCCGGCTACGGGAGGGCGGCGCTCCTCCACTCGATCCTCGCCGCGGTGGGTTCCGTCGGCTCGGTCGGGGCCTGGTATTACAGTTCGCACTTCGCCTGGCTCATCGGAGGGCTGATCATCGGGGAGACGATCCCGGTCACCCACCGGTGGATGCTGCCGGTGAGCCGGAAGCTGCTGGATGCCTCCTCGGAATTGCCGCCGGAAGAGGCGGAAGCCCTCCTCCGGTGCTGGGGGAGGTTCAACGCCGTGCGCGGGGTCATGGGACTTGCCGCGTGCCTGATTTTTTTAGCCCTGCTCGCCGCGGGTTAAGCGGCGGGCCCGCTCCCCTGAGAAAAACGCCATGACGCTCGGCGGAGCGATTCTGGCGCTTCACATCGCGGCGGTGGCGGCCGGAAAGCGGCCCAAGCGTTGAGGGGAAAAGAGGGGAGGGGGGGGAAGGGGAGATCGCCCCCCGGGGGAAGCTAGAAGGTTTTCTCCGGCGGGGTGATGGCCCGGTCGATTTCGGCCATGTATCAGGCCCGGGCGCCCGGGGAGGCGGCTGAAGCGGCGTCCACGGCGGCGCCGGTCATAATGAGGGAGCGGATCTTCTCCGCCGGAAGGTTCAGGACTTCCTTCAGGATCTGGGCGGAGTGCTGGCCGAGGAAGGGGGGCGGGGCGGGGTTGGGGTCGCGCCCCGCGATGCGGTCCAGGATCGGAGGGGCCACGAGGCGGACGGTGCCCAGCCCCGGGTATTCGACGCTCTGAAGAAGCCCCCGCGCCTCGACCTGCTCGTTTTCCAGCGCCCGGTCCAGGGTGTTCACCGCGGCGGCGGGCACCCCCGCCCCCTCGAACATTCCGAGCCACTCCTCCCCCGGCCTGGTGAGAAAGATCCGCTCCAGGAGGGGGATGAGCGCGTCGCGGTTCCGGGAGCGCAGGTCGTTCGTGACGAAGCGCGGATCTTCGGCCAGGTCGGGGATCTCCATCACCCCGCACATCTTCCGCCAGAAGACCTCCTCGCGGGGGGCGACCACGATGTAAATCGTCTTCGTCGGAAACGCCTGGTAGGGGACCATGTACTCGTGCCCGCTCCCCGGCGGCTCCGGGAGGTCTCCCTTGTTGAGGTACATGGTGGCGATGTAGCCGAGCATGGCGAGCTGAACGTCGAACATGGGGATCTCGAGGTGGACCGGCCCCTTCCCCTTGGCCTTGCCGAGCAGCCCGGCCAGGCAGGCGATCCCACAATAGAGAGAAGTGGAGAGGTCGGCCGAGGGGATGCCGTTCCGCACCGGCGGCCGTCCCGGCTCGCCGGTGATGGACATCTGGCCGCTCACCGACTGCTCCACGATGTCGAAGGCGGGCCGGTCTCGCCAGGGACCTTGGTCTCCGTAGCCGCTCGATTCGACGAAGACGATTTGAGGGTTCTTCTCTTTCAGGGCTTCGAGGCCGAGCCCGAGGCGCTCCATGGTGCCCGGCCGGAAGTTCGCCATGACGGCGTCCGAGACGGCCACCAGGTCAAGGAAGACCTCCTTGCCCTCCGGGCGCTTGAGGTCGAGGACGAGGCTCTTCTTCCCCCGGTTGAAGGTGACGTAGAGGGCCGAGATACCCCCGAGGTCGGCGACGGCGGGGTTGCGCCCGAGGTCCCCCTTGGGCGACTCGATCTTGATGATCTCGGCCCCCAGGTCGGAGAGGATCATGCCCCCGACCGCGCCGACGATGACCTGGCCCAGTTCGAGAATGCGGTAGCCCTTGAGAATCATCGCACTCCTTGCCTCCCGGCTCTCTGTAAAGTTCAGCCCTGGGGCGCGGCCGTGGCCCAGGCCTGGATGAGCCCCTGGCCGTTCTGGTTGAGGGACTCGGCCTTGATCTCGACGCGACGCTCCCCGCCCTCCTCGTAGCGGCGGACCACCCGCGCCCGGCAGGTGACGGTGTCCCCCGGCCAAGCCTGCCCGCTGAAGCGGAGGCGGAAGGTCCGGAGCGACGCGGGCCCGAGCCATTCGGTGAGCAGCCGTCCCAGGTACCCCCCTTGGAGCATCCCATGGGCAAAGGGTTTGTCAAAGCCGCTCTGGGTGGCGTAGATCTCGTCGTGGTGGTTCGGGTTGAAGTCCCCGCTCGCCCCGGCGAAGCGGACGAGGTCGGTCCGGGTAAGGGGGCCCACGGCGCTCTCCCGCTCCGCCCCTTCGGCTAGGTCTTCCCATCCGGCGTATGTCAGCGTGCCCGGCATTCCGATCGCTTCCAGTGATTTGAGGATGGACGGTGGAAGTCTACTCCTTCGGCGGGGCGGCCGTCTCGATGAGGGTGCGCCGCGCCACCTGTACGAGCTCGTCCGCTTCGTCCACAAAGCGCGTCTCGATGACGACGAAGGTCATCTTTCCCCCGCGGCGGCCCTCCTTCTCCTGGGTGGAGACGATCTGGTTCCGCCCGCGGAGCACCATTCTCGCCGTCACGGGCTTGTGGTACTCGAACTCCTGCTCGCCGTGGAGGCGGCGGGCCGGATCGTAACCCAGATGCCGCATGGGGTCGTTCTCTTCGGTCTCGTGCCAGAACTGGCGCAGGAAAGTGGCGGGTGCCACGAGGTCCGGGTAGCCGCGCGCCCGGGCGCTCTCGACGCTCGTGTGGACCGGGTCCGAAAGCCTCAGTGTGGCGGCGTACTCGCGGATCTTTCCCCGCTCCACCGTGAGTTCGAACTCGGGAAACTCTCTCTCCAGCACGGCGGGGTCCAAGGGCATTTTCGGTTCTCCTCCCGGCGTTCCCGCCCGAGGTTCAGAGTCCCAGGGCTTTGGCGATGATGTTGCGCTGCACCTCGCTCGTCCCCGCCCCGATGGTGGCGAGGCGAGAATCCCGGTAGTGGCGCTCCATGGGGGACTCGGCGCTGTAGCCGTACCCCCCCATGACTTGGACGCCGAGGTCGGCCACGCGCTTGTAGGCCTCGCCTGCGAAGAGCTTGAGGGTGGCGGCCTCGATCCGGCCCTCCTCCCCCTTCGCGACCAGCCAGGCGAAGCGGTAGACCTGGAGCCGGGCGGTGTCCACCAGGGTGTGCATCTCGGCGAGCATGTGACTCACAGCCTGGAACTTTCCGATGGCCCGGCCGAACTGCACCCGCTCCTTGGCGTGGGCGAGGGCGAGGTCGAGCGCCGCCGCCGCCGCCCCTGTGCGTGCTGCTGATAGGCAGAGGCGCTCGTAGGCGAGGTAGCTCATGAGGCCCTTCCAGCCGTCCCCCACCTCCCCCAGCACCTCGTCCGCCTCCGCCCGGACGTTTTCATAGTGGACCACCGAGGTGCCCATGGCCCGGTGGCCGAGCATGGGGATCTTGCGCCAGGAGACGCCCTCGCGGCTGGCGGGGATGAGGAAGTTGGTGATCCCCTCGTGCCTGTTTTTGCCGCGCCCGGTGCGCGCGGCGAGGAGGATATGGGTGGCGTTGGGCATGCCCGAGGTGTAGTTTTTCGTCCCGTTGATGCGGAAGCCTTCGCCCTCCGGCTTGGCGCGGGTGATGATGGCGGCGGCGTCCGAGCCCGCGTCGGGCTCGGTGAGACTGAAGGCGAAGAAGGCCTCCCCCCGGACGGTCTTCGGGATGAGATCGTGCTTTTGGGCCTTGGTGCCGCTGATGAGGAGGGTCTCGCCCCCGTAGCAGGCGCTTCGGAAAACCATGGTGGCGAGGTCGAGGTAGTGCCGCCCCACCGCCTCGAGCACGACGGCGAGGTC
>CAZUHN010000073.1:0-7203 GCA_964620535.1 uncultured Nitrospinaceae bacterium
CGAAGTGATGGAGGTGGGCGATGGTGATATGGGAGAAAGCTGGTCCACTCGCGCGCAGCGTCTCCTGCGGTGTTTTGGCCCTTTTCGTCTGGCGTGGTACGAGGCTCTCCTTCGTATCGCCGACCGGCGCGCCTCGGCAAAGGAACGGGAGGACGTCCATGCCTCTTGATGTGGTCCTTTCCGGTTGCGCACCAGTGCCTCTCGCCTCCTACCTGAAGGCGCTTGGTGTCCTGCGCCTCGTTGCCGAGCAGAAAGCCCCAGACGCCCGGGGTTGTTGGAGAGGTGAGCGGTTCGTTCTCCAAAGCACGCTCGATGAGGTGGGAATAATGAAGTTCTTTCTGGAAGAGTACCGGCCAACGCCCGTCATCGCCCCGTGGAACGGGGGGAGCGGATTTTACGCCAAGGACAACAAATCCGGGATCGGGAATCTCCAAAATAACACTGCCGTAAGATTTGAGGCATATCGACAAGTCATTCGCCAGGCCGCTGAATTGCTTGAATCATCAAATTTTCTAGAACGGCCACAAGGTGATGAAAAAGAGAAGTTGATCAGGATGCTTCGGGCAACGTTGGACGAATCGGCCATCGAGTGGATGGATGCCGCTCTTTTTATTTCTTCCGATTCTGTTGCCTTCCCACCCCTCCTCGGAACGGGGGGTAACGATGGTCGTCTGGACTTCACCAACAATTTCATGCAAAGACTCGTTGCGCTTTTTGATCCAAAAAGCGGAGCGCCGACACCAGGGGCCGAACGGTGGCTGGGAGATGCGATCTTCCAGCAATCCAGTCCGGCTCTCCTGGTTTCAGCGGCAATCGGGCAGTTCTCTCCTGGTGCGGCGGGAGGTCCGAACGCTTCTGCCGGATTCGAGGCAAATTCCCTGTCCAATCCCTGGGAGTTTGTTCTTATGATTGAGGGTGCTCTCTTGTTCGCTTCCTCTGCCGCGCGGAAGCTGGGAAGTTCGGAACCAGGGGTTCTGAGCTATCCGTTCACTGTACGCAAGGCTGGAGGGAGTGGCGGGCTCTCCCTAGAGGATGAAGGTGACCCGCGTGGGGAGATGTGGCTTCCGCTTTGGCAAGCGCCCTCGAGCTACGAAGAGTTGAGAGCCCTGTTTTCAGAAGGCCGGGCGACTCTCGGTCGGAGGGCAGCCCGTGATGGACTCGACTTTGTCCGGGCCACCGCCAGGCTCGGCGTGAATCGCGGCATTCAGGCGTTTCAGCGCTATTCATTCCAGATGCGATCGGGCAAAGCTTACCTCGCTACCCCGCTGAACCGCGTAGTGGTTAAACGCAATCCCAAGAGTGACCTTATCGATGGGCTCGATCGGAACGGTTGGCTTACGGGCTTCCGCCGTATCGTCCGAGGAAACGAGGCGCCCGCAAGTTTGCGCGTCATCGGGCGGCGCCTGGACGATACCCTGTTCGCGATTGCTCAAGAGGCTTCACCTCAAAACGTCCAGGTCGTCCTCGCTGTAATCGGAGAGGCACAGGTCCATCTTGCCGCCAGCCCGAAGGCGCGGGAGTGGCTGCGCCCGCTACAAAATCTTCATTCGGACTGGGCAATAGGCGCTGACGATAAAAGCCATGAGTTTCGGATAGCCGTTTCCCTCGCCGGTCTGGGCGCGGTAGAGAGAGAAGCCCCCACCAATTTCCCCATGCGTTTCCATTTCGCGCCCCTCGGACCTGGTGACTATGGCCGAGATGTCTGGTCAGAAAATTCTCGACACTTCGTGTGGGGCGGGGGCACACTCATCTCCAATCTGCTCCGTGTCCTGGAGCGACGGCTGATGGAGGCAGAGCGCTTGGGTGGGGATGATAAGCCCCTCTATGGCCGGCCCGGGGCGGACGTGGCTGCGATATCCGCCTTCCTTCAAGGAGATACCGACGATGTCCGTATTGCCCGGCTTCTGTCGGGTCTCGCCTGGGTTCTGCCGCCTCATTCCTTGCCCCCGCGCAATGACGATGATGAGGTCCTACCTGCCGCCTATGCGGCACTCAAACCCATTTTCTCGCCCACGGTTGCATTGCGCCGCCTCCGGATCATAGCGCAAGAGGCGCGGCTTCCCGTCCCGCCCGGCTTGGTCCGCATTCTGGCTGGGAACAGTGTGCAGAGGGCTTTGGATATGGGTCTTGCTCGGACCCGCGCCTCGGGCTTGTCCTCGCCTTTCCGTGGTTTGCACTCCGGGGGCCTCGATGGGCCACGCCTTGCCGCAGCGCTTTTGATTCCCGTGAATGATCGGACGCTCCGACTTACCTTGAAACGCATTTATCCCGATCCGGTTCCCCTCCCGGTCGAGGAAGGAGAGCAGAAATGACTATCGATTTGACAGCGCTCAAAACCCCCTCCCGTCTCCATATCGAGGCGGCCCTCCAGCCCTCTCAGGGCACCCGGTTCCAGCCAACAGGTTTTCCCAACCTGGGTGCGGCGGCCTATGACGGTCCCGATGGAACCAGAATGCTTCTTGTCGAATCGGCCCAGAGCATGGCGAACCGCCTTGAGGCCGTCTGCTGGGACACGGTTGCGGACGATTGGATTCCCCCTCTGCGGGGGCTACCCGTGGTCAAGGTAGTGGACAAAGACGGAAATCCTCTCACCAACTCCGTCCTTGAATCTCACCGTCTGAACTCTCCCTACATCCTCGAAGGAAATGACAAGTCTGTATTCAAGATCTTGCAATCCAACTTGGCTAGCATGGATGAGGGAATGGTGGAAATTCGCAAGCTAGCGGAAACACTTCTGAAACTCGATGCCAATGCGCTTCTTCATGGAATCTTCTTTGCCAAAAAGGACCTGGCGAGGGGGAGGCTGAGGCTTCCGAGGTCCTTTTCGGCATTCATCGAGGCAGAAGGCGTGAGCGTCGCCGCAAGCGGAGGCGTAAAGATGGACAATGTTAACCCTTCCGGGGATACGGCACGAGGCTTTGGCCATGTACCCTTCGCCCGCGATGAGTATACCGCTCGCCGGATAACCGCTTACTTCAGTCTTGACCTCGCACAGATTCGCGCTTTCGGACTCGGGGAGAACGTGGAGCGCCTCCTCGCCGGCCTCGCTTTGTTCAAGATTCGGCGCCTCCTGGACGAGGGCTTAAGGCTGCGCACGGCATGCGATTTGGAGCTCGTGAACGGACTGAGCGTCATGCGGCCCGATGGCTTTTCGGTGCCGGAAAGGGCTGAGCTTGAGGCCGAGCTCCCGGAACTTATCGGGGCCGTCCGCAATGAGAATCTTTTTGCCGATCCACCGGACACGGTCGTGACATATGAATAATCCGGGAGAAGATCCAAAACCGGCTGAAGAGGAGTAAATACCATGCTGGCTATCTCCTTCCGGTTTCCCGCCGGGCGCTATCATGCCAATCCATGGGGCCGCCATGTGAACGAGGCCGACCTGGACTGGCCTCCATCGCCCTGGCGTCTCCTTCGCGCCTTGGTTGCAGTTTGGCACCGAAAGACGGACCAGGAGCGTTTTCCTGAAGTTCTCCTTTCAGGCCTTCTGGAGCGGCTCGGCGAACGCCTGCCTTTTTACTCTCTTCCTGCCGCCATCCATGCGCACTCGCGCCACTATATGCCAAGTCCGGAAAAGAAAACTCTCGTGTTCGATGCCTTCGCACGCATTTCCCCCGAAGATTCTCTGGTTGTCGCCTGGCAAGAGGTGGAGATTCCCGAAGAGGAAAAACACCTTTTGGAATATCTCCTAGAGCGCCTGAGCTATCTCGGCCGCGCTGAGAGCTGGGTGGAAGCGAAATTATGCGGTGAGTGCCCGGAGGATGTTGAATTCAATTGTGCCCCCGTGGAGGAGGAGGAGCGTATCCGATGGGACGGAAGGCTTGTCTCCGTCGATCTCATCACCCCTCAACCTCGAATGGAGTTCCTCAACCAGCGGAAAAGGTGGCGGGACGACCCCCTGGAGGGGGTGAAAAAGGGTGACGAAAAAAAAATCAGAAAAACCCTAATGGGAGACCGGCTTATTGACGCCTTACGCCTTGACACCTCTGAGCTTCAAGCCGCGGGCTGGAGCTTTCCTCCTGGTGCACGGAAGGTTGTCTATCTTAGGCCCGAGATCGGCCCCATGCCGCCAAAGGGAGCGCGGGGAAGATGGCTGCCCGAAAGGAGAGAGGTCGAAGAGGTCGCGCGCTTTTCTCTCGCGGGCAAGCCCTTGCCGCGAATCGAAGACGCCGTGCGAATTGGTGAACTTGCGCGCGCAGCGCTCACTAGCCGGGCCAAGTGGGTTGTGGGTGAGGACCGGATCCCTCCCTTGCTTTCCGGGCACGGAGAAAAGGACCCTCGGCACGCCCATGCCTTCTTTCTACCCGAGGACGCCGACGGGGACGGCTGGATTGATCATCTTATTATTTTTGCGCTCCGCGGTTTCGATCCGGTAAGCCGGAATGCCATCTCGCGCCTGGACAGACTCTTTCAAGGGGGGGGCGGAGAATGGCGCGTTGCCCTGGAAGGAATTTTTCCGGTGGGCCATTTCGGAGATTCGCCCCTTCTGGGCAAATCGTCTGTGTGGCGATCGGTCACACCGTATCTTCATCCCTGGTTCGCAAAGAAGAATTTCCAGCCGGCCGACCAAATACGGCGCGAATGCCAGAGGCGCGGCTACCCCACGCCTGTGGACGTCGTTAGCGAGGAGATAATTGCCTTTAATGGTCGTCAACTCCGTCCCATCCACTTTCACCGTTTCCGCGCCAAGAAAGGACTCACCCAGCCCGATCGACATGGCGGATTCTGGCGTATCGTTTTCCCTGAGCCCGTTACCGGCCCCATTGCCCTTGGCTTCGGTTGCCACTTCGGTCTCGGCCTCTTCGCGCTGGAGAAGGCTGACCACATGTAGATACTTCCCACCACCACATGGAGGATTTAAGATGTCTGGAACGACCGCCCGCGTTCTGCTCCCATCCCGGTCTGCACCCTCCCCCGGGGATCCGCTTCTCGTCCCCGCTCGTATGGTGAACGAGTTCGTATACTGTCCCCGCCTAGCGTACCTCGAATGGGTCCAGGGCGAGTGGAATGAATCGGCCGACACTATCGAAGGCCGTCATCGTCACCGCCGCGTGGACGCGCCTTCTGGAGAGCTTCCCGGGCCGGAAGACGGTGAGCGTGTCCACGCCCGCTCCATCACCCTCTCCTCCGAACAACTCGGTGTCATCTGCAAGATCGACCTCGTCGAGGTCGAAGAAGGTGAGGCCATTCCGGTTGACTACAAGCGAAGCAAGCGCCCCCATGTCACTGGAGGCGCATACGAAGCCGAGCGTGTCCAACTTTGCCTTCAGGGACTCCTCCTTGAGGAAAACGGCCACATCTCCCGCGAAGGGATCATCTACTACTGCGGAAGCCGGGAGCGCGTGAGCATCCCCTTCTCCGATGAACTGCGAGAGCAGACGCTGGCCGCCGTGGACGGCCTGCGCGCACTCGCCGCGGGAGGAGAGATGCCACCCCCACTGGAGGACAGCCCTAAATGCCCCCGCTGCTCGCTAGCCCCAATCTGCCTCCCCGATGAGGTGAACCTACTCGCAAACGAGGGCGGGCCTCCCCGCCCCCTGGCTGTGGGGAGGGCGGAGGCCTTGCCCCTTTATGTGCAGGCACGCGGCGCCAAGCTCGCCAAGAGGGGGGAAGTACTCGAAATCACTACCTCAGGGGAGGATGTTCCCGCCCAGGCACGCCTCATTGACATCTCCCAGGTCGTCCTGTTGGGTGGGCCCTACATCACCTCTCCCTGCCTACAGGAATTGATGCGCCGGGAGATCCCTGTGTCCTGGCACACCCATGGTGGTTGGTTCCTCGGTCACACAGTGGGAACTGGCCACAAGAACGTAGAGCTACGCACGGCCCAGTACCGATCAAGCTTCGACCCCGCCTTCTGCCTACGCTTCGCCCGCCGACTTGTCTGGGCTAAGGTGCGCAACGCTCGCACCCTCATGCGACGTAACTGGCGCGATGAGGAGGTACCGGAGAAGACCCTTACAAGTCTCAAGCACCTCTCCGAGCGTGCACTCCGCATGGAGAGGGTAGAGGAGCTTTTGGGGGTCGAGGGGGCGGCTGCGGCGGCCTACTTCGGAGTCTTCGGTGGAATGCTCAAGGAGGGAGAGAGCGGCACTTTCGACTTAACCAGGCGCAACCGGCGTCCCCCCACCGATCCCGTCAATGCCCTACTCTCCTTTGCTTACGCCATGCTCGTTCGGGCCTTTACGATGACCCTCTCGTCTGTGGGGTTGGATCCTTATCGCGGCTTTTATCACCAACCCCGATACGGACGACCCGCTCTAGCACTCGATCTCATGGAGCCCTTCCGGCCCCTGATCGCTGAATCGAGTGTGCTCCAGGTAGTGAACAACGGCGAGGTGCAGGCGGGTGATTTCCTGCGAGCTAACGGAGCCTGTGCCCTCAAGCCCGAGGGACGCAAGCGGTTCATCGCCGCCTTTGAGCGACGGATGGACCACGAGGTGACCCATCCGATTTTTCGCTACCGTGTCAGCTACCGCCGACTCATCGAAGTTCAGGCGCGCCTGCTGGGGCGGAACTTGCTGGGTGAAATTCCTGAATATCCCAACTTTCTTACGAGGTGAACTCTATGGATGAGCGTACCTACATCGTAGCTTACGACATACGTGCCCCCAAGCGGTGGCGCCGCGTGTTCAAACTCATGCAGGGTTTTGGAAGTTGGCTGCAACTCTCCCTCTTCCAATGCCGCCTCAGTTCCCGGCGGCGTGCAGAACTCGAGGCCGCTCTCGATGAGGAGATTCGTCAAGGAGAGGACCACATTCTCATCCTGGACCTTGGGCCCGCCGACCGCGTAGAGTTATCAGTGAAGAGCCTGGGAAGGGCCTTCACACCGATGAAGCGGGAGGCCACCATCATCTGAATAAGAAAGGAGTTATTCTGCCGTAGCGCGCGAGCGCTCCAATGGCGCAGTTATACCCGGCGAGCGCTCGCAGCCTCAGAATGAAAGGAAAATCAAGGTTTTTCCGCTTCGGACCGCTGACGTGCATAGTTTGTAAAAGGAAGATGACATGGTCATCCTTTGGACCGCTCGCAACTTGAACACTTATCTTTTGTATTCATTGGTCCCTGAGAGGGTCTGTTAATCCGCAGCTTTTGCTGCGGCCTCATTGAAGCGAAATGGAAAAACTAGGTTGTGAAATATCAAGCCTAGGTTAATCCGCAGCTTTTGCTGCGGCCTCATTGAAGCGTGATGACCAAGGCGGG
>CAZUHN010000074.1:0-13146 GCA_964620535.1 uncultured Nitrospinaceae bacterium
GATGGAGGGCCGGACGGGATGCGCTGTCTGCGGGAGATCGTCCTTGGCGCTCCCCCCCTTTTGCGGAGCGGAGGGGTCCTGCTCTTGGAGATGGATCCCCGGCAAATTCCCGGGATCGCGCGCGCGGTGCGCGGGACGGGAGCTTTCTTCGAGCCCACTGTCCAGGCGGATCTGGCCGGGCGCGCGCGGGCGCGCGCGGCGGTGAAGGCGTCCGGCGTGGATCATTGCCGCATTCGGGGGGGAACGCCACTGCGCGGGGAGGTGGAGGCCGGGGGGGCGAAGAACGCCATGCTCCCCATCGTTGCGGCCATCCTCCTGGCGGAGGCGCCCTGCCGGCTGGAGCGCGTCCCCGCCCTACGGGACGCGGCCACCATTCTCGATCTCTTGTCCGGCTTCGGCGTGAAGTCCGAGGCGGCCGGTCCTTCCGCCTACCGCTTCGACCCCGCCTGTGCCCACGCGGGGATGGCACCCTACGATTTGGTGCGCACCATGCGCGCCTCGGTCTTGGTCCTGGGCCCTCTCCTCGCCCGGTTCGGCGAGGCACGGGTTTCCCTCCCGGGGGGCTGCGCCATCGGCGCCCGGCCCATCGACCAGCACCTGAAGGGCCTCGAGGCCCTGGGCGCGCGGATTTCCCTGGAGGAGGGATACATCGTGGCGCGGGCCGGGCGGCTGCGCGGCGCGCGGTTCTCCTTCGACCTCACCACGGTGACGGGGACGGAAAACCTCATGCTCGCGGCGGCGCGGGCCGAGGGTGTCACCGTTTTGGAGAACGCCGCCCGCGAGCCGGAGGTGATCGCCCTGGCGGAGGCGCTGACACGGATGGGGACATGCGTCCGAGGTGCGGGAACCACCGTCATTGAGGTCGAGGGCACGGAGCACCTCGGCGGGTTCGACATGACGGTCCCGTCCGATCGGATCGAAACGGGCACCTTCCTGATCGCGGGCGCAATCACAGGGGGGGACGTGACCGTGCGCCGGTGCAATCCTGAGCACGTCCGCGCCCTCACCCTCCGCTTGCGGGAGGCCGGCCTGAAGGTGATTGAGGGGAAGGACTGGGTGCGGGTGGCGGCGCAGGGCTCCCTCCGCGCGGTCAACGTGAAGACAGCGCCCTATCCGGGCTTTCCCACGGACCTGCAGGCGCAGTTCATGTCCCTCATGGCCGTTGCCGAGGGGTCCTGCACCATTGTGGAGACGATCTTTGAAAACCGGTTCATGCACGTGGCCGAGCTGTTGCGGATGGGTGCCCGCATCGTGCCCGACGGGCGATCCGCCCGCGTCGAGGGTGTGAAGTCCTTGGCCGGGGCCACCGTCATGGCGACCGACCTGCGGGCGAGCGCCTCGCTTGTCCTGGCGGGCCTTGCCGCCCGGGAGGAGACTGTCGTCCGGCGGGTGTATCATCTTGACCGGGGGTACGAAAGGCTAGAGGAGCGCCTCCGCGCGCTTGGGGCGGATATCGAACGGGTGGTGGAATGAGCGAAAAAACCGGGACCATGGAAAAACTGACGCTGGCCCTTCCGAAGGGGCGTATCTTTCCGCAGGCCGTCGAGCGCCTCGCCGCCGCGGGGCTTCTCTCGCAGCCCATACCGGAGTCCTCCCGCGCCCTCGTCCACCAGGACGTGAAAACGGAGCTTCGCGTTCTCATCCTGCGCAACTACGACGTGCCCACCTATGTCGAGCGCGGGGCGGCGGATCTGGGCATCATCGGAAAGGACATCCTGCTCGAGCAGGGGCGGAAGGTGTACGATCCGCTGGATCTCGGCTTCGCCCCCTGCCGCCTCATGGTGGCCGCCCCCCGGGGCGTCTCGTGGGAGGACATCGTGGGACGGCTGGATGTTCGGGTGGGGACGAAGTTCCCCGCGCTGACGGCGCGCTTTTTCGAGGAACAGGGTGTTCAGGCGCATGTGATCCACCTTTACGGAAACGTCGAGATCGCCCCGGCGGCGGGGGTGGCCGACGTCGTGGTGGACCTCGTCGAGACGGGGGGGACCCTGCGAGCGAACGGCCTCCAGCCTGTCAGAGAGATCCTCAACGCCACGGCGCGCCTCATCTTGAACCGGGCGAGCCAGAAGACGAAGCATGAGCAGGTGAGCGCCTTCATCGCCCGGCTGAAGAAAGCCGCGAAGAAAAAGGCCGCGCGCCCCCCCGCTGCGAAGAAGAGGAAGACGCAGAAATGAAAATGCGGCGCATCCGCCTCGGCGCGCCGGGCGCGGAGGACGCCCTGGACACGATCGCCGCGGCCGGGGCCGAGGCGATCGCCGGGGCCGAGGCCGCCGCGGGGCCCATCCTCGAGGCTGTGCGGCGGGAAGGGGACGCCGCGCTACTGCGCTATACGCAGGAACTGGACGGCGTTTCCCTCGAACCGGGCGGGATCCCCGTTTCCGAAGCCGAGATGAAGCGGGCGCGGGACGCCCTTCCCGCCGGGGTCCGGGACGCTCTGGCGCTCGCGGCAGGACGCATCCGCGCGTTCCACCTGGCCACCCTCCCGAAGCCCGTTTTCCATTCGACCGGCCCGGGCGAGCGACTCGCACTCGTCCCCACCCCGCTCCACCGGGTGGGCCTTTACGCTCCTGGCGGGCGGGCGGCCTACCCCTCCACTGTTTTGATGAGCGCCATCGCCGCAGAAGCGGCGGGGGTGGAGGAGATCGTCCTTTGCACCCCCCCGGCGAGGGACGGGAGCGTTCCCCCCCCCGTCCTCGCCGCGGCCGGCTTGGCCGGGGTGGGGTGCATCTTCCGGGCGGGGGGCGCCCAGGCGATCGCCGCGATGGCCTGCGGGACTGCGACCGTCCCTCGGGTGGAGAAGATCACTGGGCCGGGAAACGTCTACGTCTCGGCCGCGAAGCGCCTCGTGCGCGGCGAGGTGGAGGTGGACAAGGAGGCGGGCCCGAGCGAAGTGGCGGTGGTGCTGGACGATGCGCGCTGGGCTGCGTTCGCGGCGGCCGACATGCTTGCCCAGGCCGAGCACGACCCGGAGGCGATGGCGGTCGGGATCGGGGTCGGCCGCGCGGCGGCGGACGCCCTCGCCGAAGAGTTGGAGAAACAAATCGCGGACGAGCCCCGGCGGGAGGTGATCGAGCAGGTCTTCGCGCGGCGGGGGGCGGTCGCCGAGGTCGGCAGCCTGGAGGAAGCCCTCGCCGCCGCTGAGCGCCTCGCGCCCGAGCACCTTCAACTCATGGTGGCCGGGGCCGAAGAGGTAGCCGCCGGGGTCCGGAACGCGGGGGCGATCTTCTGCGGGCCCTGGAGCCCCGTCCCGGCGGGGGATTACATCGCGGGCCCCAACCACGTCCTCCCCACGGGGCGGGCGGCCCGGTTCTCCTCGCCGCTGGGCGTCCTGGATTTCATGAAATGGACGGGCCGCGTCAGCCTCAGCCGGGAGGCCATGGCCCGCCTGGCGGCCCCCGCCGCGGTGCTGGCCGACCTGGAGGGACTGCCCGCCCACGCGCGCTCGCTCCGGTTGCGGCTCGAAAAGGAGTAGCGAGCGGAGGGCGCTCTCCTTTGCTGTCCGCCTCCTGGCGTCCGCCGGGGGGATGGGGGATAATGACGCCGTCCGGATTTCGATTCGCCCGAATATTCTTGGATATAGGCGGCCCCTGAAAAGGGGCGATTTGTTTTCCACGAAGGAGGCGCCCCGGTGGCGGACAAAAAGGAGATCCCGCGAGTGGCCGAGGTCTGCCGGAAAACCTCCGAGACGGATTTCACCCTCACCCTCAGCCTTGACGGGACGGGGCGGGGGGAGGTCGAGACCGGCATCGGTTTCCTGGATCACATGTTGGCCCAGATCGCCCGGCACGGTCTGTTCGACATCACGGTAACCGGAAAGGGCGACCTGGACGTGGACAGCCACCACACCTCCGAGGACGTGGGCATCCTCCTCGGCCAGGCCATCGCCGCCGCGCTCGGGGACCGGGCGGGCATCGCGCGCTTCTCGAACGTGCGCCTCCCGATGATGGACGCCCTGGCCGAGGTCGCCCTGGACGCCGGGGGCCGGGGGAACCTCGTCTTCCGCGGCGCCTTTCCCGAGCCGGCGGTCGGCGACTTCGACACTTCGCTGGTGCGGGAGTTCTTCTGGTCGGTGGCGGCGCACGCCGGGATCGATCTCCACATCGAGATCTGCTACGGCGAGAACAGCCATCACATGGCCGAGGCCGTCTTCAAGGGGTTCGCCCGCGCCCTGCGGGCGGCGGCGGCGCGGGACCCGCGCGTGGCCGGGGTGCCCAGCACCAAGGGAGTGCTTTGAGCGGACCGGCGTCGGGGGGGTCGGGGAGGAAGAAAGTGCCGCGGCCCATCGTCATCGTCGACTACGGCATGGGCAACGTGCGGAGCCTGCGCAACGGACTGGTACGCGCGGGGGCGGACGCCCTCCTGTGCGGGGATCCGGCCTCCCTCGCTGGGGCGGGGGGGATCGTCCTCCCGGGCGTCGGGGGGTTTCCCGAGTGCATGGCCACTCTGCGGGCGGGCGGGTTCGCCGATCCCCTCCTGGCGGCGATAGAGCGGGGCGTCCCCTACCTGGGGATCTGCCTCGGGCTTCAGATTCTCTTCGAGGAGAGTGAGGAGTTCGGCGCCACCCCAGGCCTCGGGGTTCTACCGGGTCGGATCCGCCGGTTCCCCGCGGACCTCGCCGCAAACGGCGGCCCGCTTCCCCTGAAGGTCCCCCACATGGGCTGGAACCGGCTTCACCTGGAAGCCGCCTCCCCCATTCTGGAAGGGGCGCGGGAAGGGGACCATTTCTACTTCGTCCACTCTTACTACGCCGAGCCGAGCGGGGCCTGTGCCCCTTTCATCGCGGCCACCTGCCGCTACGGCCTCCCCTTCATCGCGAGCGTGCGCCGCGGGAGCCTGTTCGCCACCCAGTTCCACCCTGAAAAAAGCGGCGCCAAGGGATTGGAAATCTTAAGGCGGTTCCACGCCCAGTGCCGGGCCAGGGCGGCCGCCTCCGCCCCCCGCACCGCCTTGTAGGGCCTGTCCCGAAGGGTGTATATCTCCTCCACCCGGCCATTGGGCCGGTGTTTCTTTTTCCTTATTAAGTTGAGGTTTCCGTTGCTGATCATCCCGGCGGTGGACCTGAAGGGTGGAAAATGCGTCCGTCTGATTCAGGGGCAGAAGGACCGCGAGATTGTCTACGGCGCGGACCCGGTGGAGGCCGCGCAAAGGTGGGCGGCGGAGGGCGCCAAGCGCCTCCACCTGATCGACCTGGACGGTGCGTTTGCGGGCCGCCCACAACACCTCGATATCCTGGAGCGGGTGGCGAAGACGGTGGAGGTTCCCGTCCAGTTCGGGGGAGGGGTCCGGAGCGGGGAATCCCTGCGGTCGGTTCTCGATGCCGGGGCCGCGTTCGTCATCTTGGGAACGAGCGCCCTCAAGGAGCCCGAGTTCCTCAATAAGGCCGCTGGAGAGAATCCTGGAAAAATTCTTTTGGGGATCGACGTGAAGGACGGCGAGGTGAGGGTGTCCGGCTGGGTGAAGGGCGAGGGCGTCGCCCCCGAAGAGTTGGCGCGCCGCTTCGCCGACCTGCCCCTCGCCGGGATCATATTCACCGACATCCGCCGGGACGGCACGCTGGAGGGATTCGACCCGGGGCCCATCTCAGCCGTGGCCGAGGCGGCGAGGCGCCCAGTCTTTGCGGCGGGCGGGGTGAGCCGGCTGGAGGACATCGAAAAGCTCCTCCCCCTCGTGGCGAAGGGCGTCGCCGGCGCAGTGGTGGGCCGGGCACTGTACGAGGGCACGCTGGACCTCGCCGCCGCCATGGAGTGGGTCTGATGCTAGCCAAGCGGATCATCCCCTGCTTGGACGTGAAGGGGGGGCGGGTGGTCAAGGGGGTGAACTTCGAGGGCCTCCGCGACGCGGGGGACCCCGTGGAGTGCGCCGCGGCCTATGACGCCTCGGGGGCGGACGAGATCTGTATTCTCGACATCACCGCCTCGAAGGAGGACCGCGGCACCCTCCTCGATGTGGTGAGCCGGACGGCCGAGCGCACCTTCGTCCCCCTCACGGTGGGGGGGGGCGTCCGAGAGGAGGACGACGTGCGGGACCTCCTCCGGGCGGGGGCGGACAAGGTGAGCATCAACAGCGCGGCGCTCCGCGATCCGCAGATCCTCCGCCGGGCCGCCGAGCGGTTCGGCAGCTCGACCATCGTCTGCGCCATCGACGCGAAGCGCGTCCCGGGTGGGGGCGGCGCCGTCCGCTGGGAGGCGTTCAGCCACGGGGGGACACGCCCCACCGAGCGGGACGCCCTCGCGTGGGCGGCGGAGGCGGCGGACCTCGGCGCGGGGGAGATTCTCCTCACTAGCATGGACCGCGACGGGACTCGGGACGGCTACGACTTGGCGCTCACCCGGGGGGTGGCCGAACGCGTTCCCGTTCCCCTGATCGCCTCGGGCGGGGCGGGGTCGCTGGTGCACCTGTACGAGGGCCTGTCGGAGGGGGAGGCGGACGCGGTTCTCGCGGCCTCGATCTTTCACTTCGGCGAGTACACCATCGAAGAGGCGAAATGCTTTCTCCGGGAGGAGGGGGTGGAGGTGCGCCTATGATCGGAGAGATCGCCTCCCGGGTGAAGTGGAGCGAGGCGGGCCTCGCGCCCGCTCTCTGCCAGGACGCCGTGACCGGCCAGGTGCTCACCCTGGCCTGGATGAACGCCGAGTCCCTCCGCCTCACCCTGGAAAAGAGGACGCTTCATTTCTGGTCGCGCTCACGGAACGCGCTCTGGCACAAGGGGGAGACCTCGGGAAATTATCTGCGCCTGATCTCGGCGCGGCTGGACTGCGATGCGGACGCGCTCCTGTTCCTGGTGAGGCCGGACGGCCCGGCCTGCCACACGGGCTGCATGTCGTGCTTCTTCGAGCAGCTCGCCGGGCCCCAAACCCCGGGGGAGGAAAAGGATGCTGGGGCCGAGCCGACCCTTCCCTTCGACCACAACCTGCTCGAATCGATCTATCTGCTGATTCTCCGGCGGCGAGAGGAGAACGCCGATGAGAGTTACGTCGCCCGACTGTCCCGGAAGGGGGAGGAGCGGGTTTTGGAAAAAATCCGCGAGGAAGCGGAGGAGGTGGCCGAAGGGGTGAAGCGGGGCGATCCCGGGGAGATCGCCGCCGAGATGGCCGACCTCTGGTTCCACTCCCTGGTGGCGCTCGCCATGCGCGGGGTTCCCCCCGGCCGGGTGTTCGCGGAGCTGGCCCGCCGGTTCGGGAAAGGGGGGAGGCCGGAATCCGAAGAGTAAAAGATATTTTTATATTTTCGCACTAATTTTGTGTAATTTGTTGACAAACAGAAATTAGATTCCCATATTTTATATTTTGACCGAGGTGAAGGGATTGTCGCCCGGAAGTTCGCATAATAGTGGGAGTTACCGAGAAGACGGGATGGCGGAAGCTGCCCCGATTGTTTTGACCTTCCGTCCGTACCAGAGCGTTTCACCTTATTTTTTTAAGGGTTTTTCTTGGCAAACCGCCTTTGCCCCCGGTATGGAGAGATGGCCTTCGCGCGCGGTTGCGCCCGGGATAAACTCCGCCTTCCGGAGGACCCGGGGCTCCGGCCCGCTCTCATTGCCCAAACGCAGGAATCGCGCCCTCCGCGTTTGGTCCCAATAATTGTGATGCCTTGAAAAATGGATGACCGTGCCCTCCAGGCGATCGAATTTCCCCGGGCGCTCGAGCTGCTCGCGGAGCGGTGCGTCTCCGAGCCGGGGGGGAGGTCCGCGCGCGCCCTGCGTCCCGTGACCGATCCGGCCTTGGTCCGGGTTCTTCTCGACGAGACGGCCGAGGTTCTCTCCCTCGTCGAGGCGGGGGAGCGGCTCCCCCTGGTCCCCGTAGAGGATCCCGCCCCTCCGCTGGAGGATGTCCGCCGCCGGGGCGGGGTTTTGCAACCCGAGGAGTTGTTGGGCGTCCTCGCGCTCCTGGCCGCGGCGGCCGGGCTTGCGCAGTTTCTCGGCGCGCGGACCGGGCGGCTTCCTCGGCTGGCCGGTCGGATGGCCGGCGCCGACCTCCTCAGACCCCTAGCGGCCCGCATCCGGAGGGTGATCGACGAGCGCGGCGGGGTGCGGGATGAGGCGAGCCTCGAGCTCGGCCGGGCCCGAGGGCGGCTGCGCGCCCTGCGCGATGAGGTGCGGCGCCTCCTCGACCGTTTCATGGCTGAGCACGCCGCGGTCATCCAGGAGACCGTCATCGTCCAGCGGCGCGGCCGCTTCGCCGTTTCGGCGAAGACGAACTATCGCCGCTCCTTCGAAGGGGTCATCCTGGATCGCTCGGCGAGCGGGGAGACTTTTTTCGTCGAGCCCCTCTCCGCGGTGCCCCTCAACAACGCCCTCGCCGGGGAGCGCGAGGCTGAGCGCACCGAGGTGGAGCGCCTCCTCCGGGAGTTGACGGCGGCGGCGCTCGCCTCGCGCACGGGACTCTCCGACCTGGCCGGGCGCGTGGCCGGTCTCGATCTCATCGCCGCGAAGGCCGAGCTCGGGCGCCACTGGCGGGGCGCGCGCGTCGGGGAGAGCCGGGAGGGATGGCTCCACCTCCGCCAGGCGCGCCATCCGCTCCTCGCCGCAGGGGCGGGGGCCGTTCCGTCGGAGGCTGTGGTCCCGATAGATATCGCTCTCGGCGGCCCCGTCCGCCAGGTGGTCATCACGGGCCCCAACACGGGAGGCAAGACGGTGGCGATCAAGATGATCGGCCTCTGTGTGGTGCTGAACCAGTGCGGTCTTCCGGTTCCGGCCTCTCCCGACAGCGTGCTGCCCGTTGTCCGGTCCCTCTTTGCCGATATCGGCGACGAGCAGGACCTGCGCCAGAGCCTGAGCACCTTCTCCGGCCACATGGCCCGCGTGGCCGAGGCCGTCCGGGGAGCGAGCAAGGGCGCCCTTCTCCTGTTGGACGAGCTCGGCACGGGGACCGACCCCGCCGAAGGCTCGGCGATCGGGGTCGCCCTGCTCGAACACCTGGTGCCGACCGGGGCACTCGTTGTGGCGAGCACCCACCACGACGCCCTCAAGCATTACGCTTTCACCTCCTCGGCCGCCGAGAACGCCTCGGTGGAGTTCGACCCGGCGGATCTCTCGCCGACCTACCGCATCCGCATGGGGGCGGCCGGGCCGAGCAACGCCCTGGCCGTGGCCGGGCGGATGGGGCTGCCGTCTCCCGTCCTGGAGAAAGCCCGCGCAGTCATCCGCGAAGGCCCCGGGCGAGCGAGCGAGGTGATGTCCGCGCTCGCCGGGCGGGAGTCTCGGCTGGACGAGCGGGAGGCGCGGAGCCGCGCCGGGCGGGCGGCCCTCGAGGCGGCCCAGGCCGCCTTCGCGCGCGAGCGCCGCGAGGAGGAGGCGCGCCGCCGGGTGGGGGCGGACGATCTTCTCAAGGAACTCCGCCGCGAAGCGGACGTGATGCTGGCCGCGCTCCGCGCTGAGGGGGACGCCGCGTCCGCCAAGGAGGCAGTCCGGGAGCTGTTCCGCGGCATGGCCCGCCGAGTGGAGGAGATCCTTCCGCGCCCCGGGCCCGGCCCGGGGGTGGGGGAAGCGCACGGCTTCCGGGTGGGCGACGCCGTCCGTCTTGATTGGGCCGGGCGCCGCGGGGTGGTCCGCTCCCTTCACCGCGGAGGGGTGCTCACGGTCGAGGTGGAGGGCAAGGCGTTCCGCCTGCCCGCGCGGTCGCTGGAGCCCGCGGGGAAAGAGGCCGGGCCGGGCCGGGGCAGCGTCGTGTTCGGTCACGAGGCCCCCTTCCCGGCCGGGACGTTTTCCTCCGAGCTTCAGGTTCGGGGACGGTGCGCCGAAGAGGCCATCGAGATGCTGGACAAGTACCTCGACGACGCCCTCCTCGTCGGGGCTGCGCGGGTGCGCATCCTGCACGGCAAGGGGACCGGCGCCCTGGCAAAGGCCATCGCGCACTACCTAGAGGAGCACGCCGGCGTCGCGAGCTTCGGGCCCGCGCGCCCGGAGGAGGGCGACTGGGGGGTGACCCAGGTGGAACTCGCCGGATAAGGGGGTTTCGGGATTGGACGCGGACTTTCACAGAGTGGAGACGAATTGATGGGCCGTATACCGGACGACGTCGTTGATCAGATCCGCGACGGGATCCCGATCGAGACCGTGATCGGCGAGTTCATCCCTCTGCGCAAGGCGGGGGCCGCCTTCAAGGCGCTCTGTCCGTTTCACGATGAGAAGACGCCCTCCTTCAACGTGAACCCCCGGATGGGCATCTTCAAGTGCTTCGGTTGCGGGGTTGGGGGGAACGCCTTCCAGTTCCTGATGCGCCACGAGGGTTTGAACTTCCGGGAGGCCGTCCAGTTCCTAGCGAACCGCCAGGGGGTGGATCTTTCCCGCTACGAAGGGCCGGGCGGGGAGGACCAACGGCCCAGCGCCCGCGAGAAGATTCTCGCCATGAACCGCCGCGCGGCCGATTTTTTCCGGGCCTCCCTTCGTGGGGCCGAGGGCGCGCGCGCCCGGCGCTACCTCGCCGAACGCGGGGTGAGCGAGGAGGCGGAGGAGGCCTTCCAGCTGGGCTACGCCCCCGCGCGCTGGGACGGCCTGTGCCGGGCGGCGGAGAAAGTGGGTTTTTCCGCCGAGGCGCTCTCCGAGGCGGGCCTCGCCGTCCGGCGTGAGGACGGGACGGGATTTTACGATCGCTTCCGCGGCCGGGTGATGTTCCCGATCCAAGGCCCGGAGGGAGACGTGGCCGGCTTCGGCGGACGCTCTCTGCCCGGGGAGGAGGACCAGCCGGGTGGGGCGAAGTACCTGAACTCGGCCGAGACGGCGGTGTTCAAAAAAGGCCGGATCCTTTACGGATTTCATCAGGCCCGCGAGGCGATTCGCTCCGGGAAAAGGGTTCTGGTGACAGAGGGCTACTTCGACGTCATCTCGCTCTGGCAGGGCGAGGTGCGCGAGGCGGTCGCGCCGCTCGGCACGGCGCTGACCGCGGAGCACCTGCGCGTCCTTCGCGCCCACGCAGAGGAGATCGTTTTTGTCTTCGACCCCGACGCGGCGGGCCGGGCGGCCTCCGGGCGGGCGGGGGACGCGGCCGGGAGCCTGCTCGGCCTGACGGGCGAGCCGGACATGCTCGTGGCGGGCGAGGTGTTGCGCAAGAGCTTCATCAGCCGGGAGGGGCTCGGCGCCGTCCGCCTCCGGGTGGTGAATCTTCCCGCCGGCCGGGATGTGGACGACCTCCTCCGGACGGAGGGGCCCGAAAAGTTCGAGGGCCTGCTCGAGCGCGCCGAGGGCCTTCTCGACCATACCGTTCGCGGGGCGCTGGGCGAGGTGGGGTCCGCCGCGGACCAGGCGGAGAAGGTGGCGGCCGTGCGGCGCCTGCTCCCGGTCCTGGCGGCTTGCCACCAAAGCGTTCGGGACCAGTACTTTGCCCTTTTGGAGGATCAGCTCGGGATTCCCTACCCGACCGTGGCTTCCATGGTGACGCGGATGATTTCGGAAAACGCGAAAGCCGTCTCTCACCGCGGGAAACCGGTCGAGGACCTTTTGGGAAAGGAGGCCGTGCGTCCGCGCGTGGAACTCGACGCCGCGCGCATGATCCTCGCTCTACCCGCCCTTGCGGCTCGCCCCGGGGTGCGGCCCGAGGCGTTCCGCGACCCGGCGGTGCGGGAGATCGTCGCGACCTTCCGGGAAGAGGCGGCCAGGGGCAGATCGCCCACCGCCGCCGCGATGGCGGATCGGCTGAAGGATCCCGCCGCCAGAGTTTTGGTGGCGGAGCTCGCCGTAGACGGGGCGGACCCGGAGGAAGCGGAGAGCATCTTTTCCGACTGCTTGGACCGCCTCCAGGAGAGGGAGCGCCTCCGGATGGAGAAAGATTTGGTGAAAAGGCTGGAACAGGCCAAGCAAAAGGAAGGAGAGGACTCCCCTGCCTTTCTGCGCCTGCTGAAAGAGAAGAACGCCCTGCTGCGCGAGCGTCAGCGGGTGGGGACGCCGCGTTGAGCGGTGCTACGGGATGAGGAATATTTTGGTTTTGGGCGGACGCCGCTCTGATGGGAAAGGGGATCAAATTGGAAATTTCCACCGAGTCGAATGAATCCAAGGTTGCCGACGTCAAGCAACTGATCGAGTTGGGCAAGGAGAAGGGGTTTCTCACCTACGAGGAGGTAAACAACGTTCTTCCGTCGAAGATCACTTCTCCGGAAGCCATCGATGACATCATGGTGCTCTTCAACGACATGGACATCGAGGTTCTGGATCGGGAGTCGGCGGAAAAACGCATTGGCCAGAAGAAGGAGCGGCGCGAGGCGGAGGCCAAGGAGAGGACGCATTCGACCGGCCAGGTGAGCTCTTTCGACGATTCCGCCTACGGGAAGACGGACGATCCGATGCGCATGTACCTGCGCGAGATGGGACAGATCCGCCTGCTCAGCCGCCAGGGGGAAATCGTAATCGCCAAGCGGATCGAGGAGGGGCAGCTGGAGGTGAGCAAGGCGACCGTGAGCACGCCGATAGCCATCAACGCCGTGCTGGAGTTGAGCGATGCTCTCCGCAAGGGTGAGATCAATATCACCGAAATGGTGGTCGTGAGCGCGGATACGAGCCGCTCGGAGTTGGGAGACGAAGAGGAGAGGGAAAAGCCCACCTACGAGGAGGATCGGAAAAGAGTTCTCTCTCTGGCGAGCAAGGTGAAGGCCCAGATCCGCCTGCTCGAAAAAAAACGCGCCGATGGAGAAAAATCGGGGGCTTTGGAGAAGATCCACGAGAAAATCGCGGTATTGATCCGGAACATGAATTTGAAGCCCGATCAGGTTGACCGCATCGCCGATCGCGTACATGCCATCGTCCGATCCATCCGCGGCGACGAAAAGGAGATCCGGGGATATCTTGACCAGGTGGAACTGGACGAAGCCGGGCTGCGGGCCGCGGTGCGGGAGGTGGGAAAAGGCGGCAAGGGAGGAAAGGGGAAGGCGAATCTGGCACCTTTGGGCGAGAAGCGCATACCGGTGAGCATCCTCGCCGAGTACGACCGCCGTATCCGCAACATCCGGCGGCGCTCCAGGGTGACGGAAAAAGAGATGGGAGCCTCGCGGGAGGAGTTGGCGAAATCCCTCAAGATGATTCGCCGGGGCCGCCGGAAAGAGGAGAGGGCGAAAAAAGAGCTCGCTGAGGCGAACCTGCGGCTCGTGGTGAGCATCGCGAAGAAGTACACCAATCGCGGCCTGCAATTTCTCGATCTCATCCAGGAAGGCAATATCGGC
>CAZUHN010000075.1:0-2268 GCA_964620535.1 uncultured Nitrospinaceae bacterium
CAAGTCCGATGAGCAGCGGCCCCAGGAGACTTCCCCCGTATCCCACCAAAAGATTGGCCCCCGTTACGCTGCCCACTTTTTTGGACTCCACATAGTCAAGGGGCAATACGAACGTCAGGGCGAATACGCCGCCCATGGCCACGCCCATCACGGTGGCGCACGTCCACGGCGCGGCCAGCGGGAAGAAGACCATTCCGGCGAACGTCGGGAGAAAAATGAGGCCCGAAACCAGGAGGCTTGTCCTGCGTCCGCCGAACCGGTCCGACAGGTAAGGAACGCCCAGACAGGATGGCAGGCTCGTGAAGATGAAAACGGTGAGAAATCGCGATCCCATTTCGAGGGACGAGCCCATCTCGTGGAAGAAGGTCGGAATCCACGAAGACAACGAGTAAAAGATAACGCCTTGACTCAAGGAGATGATGTTCAGTTTCCAAACGGTCTTGTCCCTCCAGATTCCGGAAATCCTCAGGGAGCTTCCCGCCCCCGGCGAGGCGACCGGAGGCGCCCAGACGGCCCACGCCAATAATGTCAGAAGCGCCACGCCGCCCCAGACGAGAAACGTTCCCCGCCAGGAGCCGGTCCATTGAAGGAGGTAGGGGACCGTCAGCCACGACGCCAACGTTCCGCCCATGATGAGCCCGCTGGTGTTGACCCCTATCGCGGTGCCCGCAATTTCCGCAAACCGGTCCTTGACCATTCGCGACAGGCCGGGGGTGGCAAGGCCCATCCCCGCTCCCAGGACGGCCATCCAGACCGTCAGCGAGACGAACCCCGAGGCCGTGGCGCGCAGGACACCGCCCATTAGAAGAACCGCCATACCCGCGGTGATGGTCCGCTTCATGCCGAGTGTGTCGGCGAGCCATCCCCCCGGCAAGCCGAAGACCGCCATCGAGAGTGCGGGCACGGCGAACAAGAACCCCGCCTCCGCGTAACTGAGACCCAGGTCGGCCTTGATAAGCGGAAGGATCGGAGAAACCGCGATGGAACTCGCGCGAACGTTCAGCGCGACGAACCATGCGATCCCCAACAGAAACCATCTGTTCTGAGTCATCGGATTCAATGAGTTCCTTCAGGGGCGGCGGCCTCCTGCCTCACGGCCGGCCGTCGTTTACCGGCCTCAAGAACCAACCTTGACAGTCTTACCCGTAGGGGGGGCAAATGTTTTTCATCGGTAAAGAGACCACGCAGGCCATTTCTTCGAGTTGAAACGGGAAATTCCCGTTAAAATACCGGTAGTGTTCAGAAAAAGATATCTGTAAGTCTGAGTTTATCTACGGAGGGGCATGATGTTTCTCCGCTGGAATCGCAAAGAGGACCGGAAGAACATCGGCCGAAGTTGAAAGGAAAATTCCCAATGGAACAAGTGCTGCCAACCGTTTGCCAGGAATGCTGGAACGAATGCGGTGTGCTGGTGCATGTCGAGGATGACAAGATTAAGGAGATCGTCGGCAACCCCGCGCATCCGGTGACCAAAGGGTATATCTGCAATAAAGGATCGAGATTCACCGAGGCTGTGTACCACAAAGACCGACTGCTTCATCCCCTCAAACGGGTTGGCGCCCGTGGCGAAGGAAAATGGCAGCAGATATCGTGGGATGAGGCGTTGAGCTACGCCGCCGACGCCATCCTGAAGATCCGGCGGACCCACGGCCCTCAGGCGTTCGCCATGTTTGATCACCACGTCTTTCGCGACCCCATCTGGACACTGTTCGAGCGCTTCATCGGCAATAACAATGTGATCGGCTGCCTGGATCGATGCGACGGTCCGGGGTACATTGCCGACTATGCCGTCTTCGGCGCGGCGGCCACCTGCATCCTGGAATGGGACTACGAAAATAGCGGTTGTATCATCGTTTGGGGGGCGACCCCCCCCCATTCCTTTCCTCCTTACTGGAAAGAGGTGCGGCAGGCCAAGGAGGCGAAGATCCTCGTCGTCGATCCGGTCTACACGGAATCTGCGCGCAAGGCCGATCTCTGGCTCCAGCCACGGCCGGGAAGCGATCCGGCCCTGGCGCTGGCCATGCTGAACGTGATCATCAACGAGGACCTATACGATAAGAAGTTCGTCGAGCAATGGTGCACCGGATTCGACCGGATTCGGCAGCATGTGCAGCAATATGCGCCCGAAGATGTAGAAGAGCTGACCTGGGTTCCGGCGCGGCAGATCCGGGAAGCGGCGCGCATGATCGGGACGGCGAAATCCGCTTGTTTCACCCCGCTGCGGACGGGGGCGGTGGCTCACAAAATGAACGCCACCCAGACAGCGCT
>CAZUHN010000076.1:0-8617 GCA_964620535.1 uncultured Nitrospinaceae bacterium
TGGCTGCGAACTCTCCTGCAAAGATGAAAGCTCGGCGGCGCGGGGTCGATTCCCAATCCACTGTGGTCATCTCACGAACCCTTGAAATCACGAAAGGTCTATCACGCCCGGGTTGTCGACGTAAAGCTTGGAAGGGGAAGGGGGGCAATGGGTCGTTCCACCTCGCGTACTCTCGGTATCTACACAGGCAAAGAGAGGATTCGAGAATCCTTGGCCCTATGTCTGGCTTGGAGGCCGAAAAATTAAACGCCTCATCCAGCTGAATGCGTATCTCGTTTTCCGGAAATTCTTCCTAACGGCGCGTAACTCGCCTCCAGCACTGTCTCGGAAAAGCGGTTTCGGGTTATTTGCGGGCTGATTGGAACGGGGCATTGGACTGGCTTTTCGCCGAACGGATTCCGGTCCCCACTCCGGACGCTTCCCCAGCACGACGATTCCCTTTGTTCAAAGTATATTTTGCCCGTAGACACCATAGATTTGCGATGATATTTTCCCCAGGAATATCGGCATATTTGAACCCGCTCGATATCCAGAAATCATGGCAATGGGGTCGAGTCTTCTTTAAAACGGAACAAATTATGGATCCGGTCGAACGAGGAAAAAAAACCTTGCGCATTGAAGCCGAGGCTATCGGACGGCTTCCGGATCGCTTGGGGGAAGATTTCGCCAAAGCGGTGAATATCATTCGCACTTGCAAAGGCCGCGTTGTCGTATCGGGAATGGGAAAAAGCGGACTTGTCGGGCAAAAGGTTGCCGCTACGCTCGCAAGCGTTGGCGCGCCCTCTTTATTCCTCCATTCCGCCGAAGGGGTCCATGGCAATTTGGGTATGGCCACGAACGACGATGTTGTACTGGCGTATTCGTATAGCGGCGAGACGGAAGAGCTGCTTCAACTGTTACCTTTGTTCGGACGGTTGGGGATCCCCGTGATTGCCGTTACCGGTGACAAGAATTCGACTTTGGCGGAAGTCGCCGATGTGGTACTTGACGTCGCGGTAGAGAAGGAGGCTTGTCCGATGAACCTTACTCCGACAGCCAGCAGTACGGCATCTCTTGCCATGGGGGATGCGCTCGCGATAGCCGTTCTTGAGGCCAGTGGATTTCGAGAGGAAGATTTCGCGCGATTTCACCCCGGCGGCGTTTTGGGAAAGCGGTTGCGGCGGGTGGGGGATTTGATGTTCTCGGGCGATTCGGTGCCAATAGTGCGGGAGAGCGCTCCCCTCGTGGAAGTAATCCACGAGATCGGCAAAAACAATTTGGGGATGACCTGCGTGGTGAATGATGGAGATCGCCTTGGCGGGATCATCACAGATGGCGATCTTCGGCGGGCGTTGGAGGCATCGAATGGCTTGCTCAATGCCGACGCAAAAGCATTGATGTCATCTTCGCCGAAAACGATCGGGCCGGGAGAAATGGCCGAGGCCGCTCTCCGAATAATGGAGGACTCCACGATAACCTCTTTGGTTGTAACGGGGAAGAAGGAGAAACAAATTCTAGGCGTTATTCATCTTCATCACATTTTGCGGGCGGGTGTCGTATGATTTTTTCAATATGCGCAAAATGCTTGCAGAAAAGAGCATCTTTTAATCCTCTGGCACTATGAAGCGAACGCTTCGGAACCGCTGGATGCGCGATTGAAACGACATCCATTTCAATAAAATAACGGCGACAAAAAGAAGATTTCTTGAATGGAATAATTCGGTTGTTCCTCGCAGGGAGAGGATGTTACCCTTTTTGGATTGTTATTGATTCGCCCCCTTGAACAATTTTGGGGATGGTTTGAGTCCGCTGATTATTGGAATAACCGTTGGCAGGTGCAACTGGTTTTTTCTTCCTGTTTTTCTGAGCATTACTCTATCTATTACTGGTTGTGTAATCATTCCGGCTGCTCTCGTCACTGCGTCGGCTGTGGGCGTCGAATATTCTATGACAAACGTGGCCTCGAAAGTGTTCCCGGTGGAAAGGTTTCAAGCGCAAGAAGCCGTCAATAACGCCGTCGAGCGACTCACACTGAATGTGGATAAGACATGGGAGGCCAAAGAAAGTGAGGCAATCCTCATTGCATCAACGGAGAAGCACAATATTGAAATTCGGGTCGAAACATTCGCTCCAAGCGCAACGAAAGTTTGGGTAAATGCCTACAATAAAGAAATTTCATTTTTGAAGGACAAATCTTTGGCTACAGCAGTGCTTCTTGAGACCGAAAGGGAATTGGGAGTTAACCGGCAAAGGATAATGAAATGAAAGGCAAGGGTTTTGGGGCCTTTGGCAAAGAACCCTCCGAGGGTTCCATGAAAAGAATTTTCATGCAAATTATTCCTGTGTTGCTTATTGACCTGTTCTTGTGTATTACCTATCTCCGGTTTATTTGGCGCAAGCCGCGCCCAGCATCCCAATAATCGCCGGGGGTCCATTATTCGTCAGCCCGCAATATCCTCAAACTAAACCGCATTTAATCTGGGAAAGATTTAACCGCCTTCACGGGCGCACTCGTCAATTCTTCCCTCAAGTAGGGCGTACGGGTGAGAATTTCCGCATCTTAAAAACCGACCTATTGCAATCCGGCCAAATATTCTTTTTCTGTGATGGCACCCGCGATGTATTCGCCCCAATCTTCCTGGGATCCCTCCAACTCAAAATCCTCTTCCCTCAGGATATCTGAAACGACAATTCGACCACCTAGCTGAAGCACACGGTGGGTTTCCCTGTAAACGGCATTTTTGTCAGGTGAAAGATTGATTACGTAATTGCTGATGATGACGTCAACGCTCATATTCTCAACGGGCATGGATTCCGTCTCGCCGGTCATGAATTCAACATTGTCCATCGGATATATTCCAAGAGCCTGATGGTTGCGCTGACAGGCGGTTTCTTTATTGTTGCGGGGAAAATTTTCCCAGGCGGAGTGGATTCTCTTTTGGAAAGGAACAGGATGGGGGCCTGATCGACTTCATCGAGGTTTAGAGAAGAATCAGATCGGATTTTGTTGCCCTTGTCGTTTTCTGCTCGGATGGGGCCGATGTTGGCCAGCGGGGGGGTCTCTTCGATTTCTGTAATTTCAATCGAAGATGGGAATTTTGGCAGGACGAGGCGATTCGAATGAACCTCTTCTCCGTCGAGGAGCTTGCCCTGCTCCTCGGGGAGGAGATCTTCCATCGGTATCCGGGCGGTTTTGTTGGGTTCCTCGGGTTTATCGGTCTGGGGAAGAATCTCTTGTGATTTCTCCATCCAGCCGGGCTCGGGCAAATTCTCGTCATAATTCCGGGGAATCTCCTCCGTCGAAATCTCTGGATTTTCCTCGGACCCATCCTGCGGTTCCCCGGAAATTGATCCTTCGTACTCCTCTTCCAACAAAATAAAAGGTTCCGCTTCGATGGGAATGAGGGTCTCGGTTTCAGATGATACAGAGATCTTCTTCTCGGCAGGAGAGGATGCTTTGGCGGATGCGCTCGAGGAGGGTGGAGGGTTTAGAATCTGACTCAGAAGCACCTGCTCCGCCTCCCGGAGGATACGGATGCTCCGGCCCGCCTCGTTCCAATTCGATTCCCGTTCTTGTATCTGTTTTTGGAGGTAACACCCAGGAGGTCTTCAGGAGATATGTCGTCCGGCATTGGGTTTTGACTCCTTGTGAGGTTTAAAGAATCGAGTGGGCCAAAAAACTTTGGTTTTTCGCGTCATGACCCATAAACCACATCAAGAAGAGTATGGTCTTCGTCGGCATATCGTCAATTATCCATTGAAAAACAATAAATTGCGGGAGCCATCCGGCTGGTTCGTCAAAGGGCGCGTGATGTGTTGCCAGAAGAGGAGACTCGTGCGAGGTTTTGAAAAATTCACCGGCAGTCTCTCCTCATACACGGAACCGCTGTAAATGGCGAAAATCGAGAAACAGATTTATCTCATCGACGGTTCGGGTTACATGTTCCGGGCTTTTTACGCCATGTTTCGCCAGCGTCTTTCGAACTCGCACGGCTTGCCGACGGGGGGGATTCTGGTTTTCGCCCGAATGCTCTTAAAAGTCATTCGGGACAAATCCCCCGACTATATTGCAGTTGCCTTCGACACGCCCGAGCCTACTTTTCGCCACGAACTTTATCCCGCTTACAAAGCGAACCGCGACGCCCCCCCCGAGGACCTTGTCGCCCAAATCCCCTATATGCAACGAGCGGTTGAAGTGCTTCGGATTCCTGTCCTCGTCCAGCCCGGCGCCGAGGCGGACGACCTTATCGGATCCGTGGCGGCGCAGGCGGTCGCCGAGGGTTTTTGCGCGGTCCTTGTCACGGCGGATAAGGATTTTATGCAGCTCGTAAGCGAAAAAGTGATGGTGTGGGATCCGATGAAGGACGTTACGTTCGGCCCCGCCGAGGTGGAAAAACGGTGGGGGGTGCCGCCGGATAAAGTTATCGATGTGCAGGCGCTCATGGGAGATTCTTCCGACAACGTTCCCGGTGTTCCCGGGATTGGCGAAAAAACGGCCATCGCCCTCATCCAGGAGTTCGGAGGCCTGGAGGTCGTCCTCAACTCCGTCGAACACATCAAACGGGCCAAGCAACGCCAAAACATCGAGGACAATTCCGATCTCGCGCGCCTCTCCAAAGAACTTTGCACAATCCGGCGAAACTGGCCGTTGGAGAAAAATCTGGAATCCTGCCGTCTCGGGGATGCGGACTTCGAAGCGGCGAGCAAGCTTTTTGTCGAGGAGCTCGAATTTAATAACATACTGGAACAGCTCCCGGGTTACGCGGGCTCCAGATTGGATACGGAGTCGAAAGAAAACGGTTCGCCTGCCTCTCGAAAGACCGAAAAAGGGTTTGATTACCGCATTGTACGCACGAAAAAGGAACTCGCCGCTTTTTCAAAAGAGCTCAACAAGGCAAAGCGGGTTTCATTGGACTTGGAGACGACCTCCCTCAATCCCATGCGTGCGGAAATTGTGGGGTTCAATTTCTCCATGAAAGCCGGGCGGGCTTTCTATATTCCGATAGGCCACGAAGGGCTCGAGGTCGGCCCCCAACTCCCACTCAAGGAAATCCTGGGAGTCATAAAAAAACCTCTGACTTCCCCCAAGGCGGAAAAGGTCGGCCAAAACCTCAAGTATGATCTGGCTATCTTGGCGGGGGCCGGCCTGACGGTAAACGGTCCAGTGTTTGACACCATGGTCAGTTCCTATCTCATTCACTCCGATCGGACGAGTCATGGCCTGGATCACCTCTCTGAAGTGTACTTAGGCGAAAAAACGATCAAGTACGCCGATTTGTGCGGCACGGGGGCAAAACAGATCCCCTTTTCTCATGTGCCAATCGACGCGGCTGCGCGCTACGGCTGCCAAGACGCGGACTTCACAATCAAGATCGCCGATCGCATGAAAAGTGAGTTGAAGGAAATGGATTTGAAGGTGCTATTCTACGATCTTGAAATGCCCCTCCTTCGGGTTATTCTGGAAATGGAGTTGACGGGTATCCGGCTCGATTCGGTGTTCCTGAAGAAAATGGGCAAGAAACTCTCTAAGCTGCTCGAGAAAATGAAGGAGAAAATTTACGAGCTTGCGGGCCAGGAGTTCAACGTGAACTCGACCCCTCAGCTTCGGGAGATTTTGTTCTCCAAACTGGATCTTCCTGTCATTCGAAGGACCAAAACAGGACCTTCCACAGATATTGATACATTGGAAAGGCTCTCACTCCAGCATCCTCTTCCTCAGGAAATCTTGAATTATCGCCAGCTTGCTAAGTTGAAGAATACGTATGTGGACACGCTTCCCGGTCTGGTTAATCAAAAAACGGGGCGAATACACGCAAAGTTCAACCAAACTGTGGCGGCCACAGGCCGGCTGAGCGGCGCGGATCCCAACTTGCAGAATATTCCCATCCGAACCGAATTGGGCCGTGAGATTCGTCGTGCCTTCCTGCCGGAAGAAGGGTGGAAGCTCCTTTCTGTGGATTATAGCCAGATCGAACTTCGTGTCCTCGCCCACTTCACGGAAGACTCGGGTCTCATTTCCGCTTTCGAGCGCGGGGAGGACATTCACGCCACCACGGCGGCCGCCGTCTACGGCGCCTCGCCCGCCGATGTCACAGGCGAGATGCGCCGGGTGGCCAAGGCCGTAAACTTTGGCATCGTTTACGGGCAGCGGGCCTTCGGCCTTTCGCAAACCCTGGGAATTTCTCGAGGCGAGGCGCAATCGTTTATCGATACCTACTTTGAACGTTTTTCCAAAGTACCCGTTTTTATTGACAATGCTATTGCCGAGGGAGAAAAATGCGGTTATGTTGTCACCCTATTGAATCGCAGGCGGTACGTTCCGGATCTGATGAGCCGGAATAAAAATTTTCGAAACGCCGCTGAACGGACAGCGATCAACTCCATCATGCAGGGAAGCGCGGCCGACATCATCAAGAAGGCCATGATCAACATTTCAGGCAGGCTGAAAAAGGAAAAGCGTAACTCGAGAATGCTCGTCCAGGTGCACGATGAACTTCTTTTCGAGGTTCCACCGAAAGAACTGAAGCCGGTTACGAAACTTGTCTCCGAAGAGATGGAAGGGGCGGTTTCGATTCGTGTCCCTCTTGCGGTGGATTCCAGCGTGGGAGACAATTGGGGCGACGTTCATTAATACGCGTGGCAATAGAACGTCTCGCTTGGAACGTATTCAATAGATTTTTCGATGTTTTTCGGATTCACCTCCATTTGCCCCCGAATGTATAACGCCCTAATATAGATTTTGTTGTCGCCGCGCCCTGGCATTTAACAATCCGTTCATATTATTTGACCAAAGGATTCCTCCTCTTTCTAATGGGCAACCTTTTCGCCATCGGTGATATTCACGGCCAGCGTCCGATGCTGGACCTGATGATCGATCGCGTCCTGTTTCAAAAAGACGATGAAATCGTGTTTATCGGCGATTTTATCGACAGGGGGCCGGACTCGCGCGGGGTGGTGGATGCGGTACTGGAGTTCCGCCTCGAGTATTCCAATACAACCTGTTTAAAAGGGAACCACGAAGACATGTTCCTGGATTATATCAAGGGGGAAGGTCGATACGATCCAGGAACATTTACGATGAACGGAGGCTACGAAACATTGGAAAGCTATGGAATTGATCCGCGAGAAGGACCTCCCAAACTTCCGCCGCTTCACATGGAGTTTTTCGAAGATCTGAAGTTCATCCACGAGGCGGAGGGGTTCATATTCGTTCATGCCGGTTTTCGTCCCGGCGTCCCCATCGGGGAGCAGGCAGAGCGTGACATGCTCTGGATTCGGAATGATTTTTTTGAATCAAACGGTGATTTCGGCCGGCCGGTGGTATTTGGCCACACTCCCATGCAGGAGATTTTCGACAAATTGCCGAAGTGGCTCGGGATCGACACTGGCGCCGCCTTCGGGAACACGCTCACCTGCGTTCAGCTTGCCGAAGAAAAAATCATGAACATTTATCAGGTTCACGCCGACGAAGTGAATGCCTGAGTCCGCGATTGGGCTCCTTGAATCCTTTGAGCCCTTTTTCCCGCTGAGCTGCATTCTCACTGTGAAGATATTTTGGTGATGAAAAAAGGCAATGGGCAAAACCTCGCTGCCGATTCGATTTTGGCCTTACTTTCCAAGGAACAGCGACCTATGGCCATCCGTGAGATGGTCAGACATCTCGGTGTATCTTCTGAACGGCGCCCGGCGCTTCGCAAGCAGCTTCGTGCGCTTGCGGCCGAAGGTGTTTTGATCAAGGTTCGTGCCCGCTACGCTCTTCCGGAAAGCCTGCAAGTAGTTCAGGGAACATTTCGTGGAAACCAGGCGGGTTATGGTTTCGTTATTCTCGATACTGGAGGAGATGAAGCAGAGGAAGAACGGCCCACTGGTGACGTATTCATCGTCCGGCGGTGGACTTGCGGGGCGATGGACGGAGATCGGGTAACCGGCCGGGTGGATAAAAGTTTCCCCGACGGGCGGCGGGAAGGGCGCGTTCTCGAAATCCGAGCGCGCGCCCACAAAACCCTCGTTGGCCGTCTCGAAGTGGACCAGCGAGAGGCCTGGGTCGACCCGCAGAATCAACGCATTCCCTATCCTGTTTTCGTTTCATCCTCCGGGCGGAACGGAGCGAAGGCCGGAGAACTCGTCGAGGTAGAAATCACCCGCTACCCCCGCCCCGGAGAAAACGCGCGGGGGCGAATCATCCACTCCTTCGGCTATCCGGAAGACCCGGCTGCCGAACTGTCCATGATTGTTTCGAAGTACGGCTTGCGCGAAGCGTTTCCCGAAAAGGCATTGGCGGAAGCCGAGGTTTTACAGGCCCCCTCCGAGGATGAACCTTTTCCCGAGGGCGTAGAGGATCTGCGCGATCTCGTCACGTTCACGATCGATCCGAGAACCGCCCGTGACCACGATGACGCCATTTCGATCGAAGGTCGACCCGGCGGCGGGTGGAGGCTCGGTGTGCACATCGCGGATGTGAGCCATTACGTCCGGAGTGGTACCGCTTTGGACAAGGAGGCGCTTCTTCGGGGAAACAGCGTTTATTTTTCCGAGCGGGCCATCCCCATGCTTCCCCCGAAGCTGTCTTCTGATATTTGCTCCCTCAACCCGAATGCTTACCGCCGAACTTTGTCGATATTTCTAGATTATAACGCGC
>CAZUHN010000077.1:0-26420 GCA_964620535.1 uncultured Nitrospinaceae bacterium
GCCCGGTTAGTCCCTTAGCGGACACACCGCCTCCTTCGGCCCGGACAGTCGCCTGAAAGAGCTGAAACAGGTTCCAACGCAAAGCTTGTTGCACCATTCCGACGTGCGTTCCCTTTCCGTCGTCCTCTGCGGTGATATCGCTTCTTTTCCAAAAATCACCGACGTATTCCCGCTGGGACTTGAGGAGCGCGTCAAAGCCTGCCTGCATCCCCCGGCCCATGGTCTGATGTCCGCGATCCATCAACTCTTGGACGGGAGCACTCCGTGATGTGTGATAGGCAATGAACTTGTACAGATGAATGGCTTCTCCGGGTTGAGCGTCTACCGAATAGACGACCTTGCCTCTGCCTTCGACACATTCGGTCTCGGTGGAATACTTGCACTGGGTGAGAATCTGATGATCAATGCCGCAAGCCAGCGTCATCTGACTCCTTCGCGTTGTGAGACCAAGGAGAATCCGGTTGTCCTCGAAATCGCATTCCTCGGGGACCAAAACTTGGTCCGAGAGCTGCCTGCGGCGTGGATCCATGCTCTGCGCCGCGATGGCCTGGCCGGCATGGCTGGCCGCGCTCTGGGAGTTGGGCACCAGATGTGACGCGATGGTCACAGGCGCTTGGGCGTTCAGGAGGGTTACGCGATAGGAAATTGCCGCGAGGTGCCGGTGCTCGAATGAGATCAGACGGCACGACTGGATCTGCACTTGCTTTCCGGAAGGCATCTCCCATAGCACTTCCCGATTTAGCGTGCCGCATTGCATGTCGAGCACTCTTTCGTATTTCAATAAATTGGCGGTCGAGAGAAAGAAGGGCTCGCCGTCCACGTAGAGCCGGATGATCTTGGCGTCATGGACGTTGACGATGGTCTGTCCCGTCTTGGCGAAGCCGTAGGCTTCCTCGCCGTAGATGATGGGCCAGGTCTCATAAAACGCGTTGATGAAGGTGCCATTCTCCGCGAAAGGTCGGCCCTCCTCGAAATTCCCTCGCATGCCGAGGTAGCCGTTTGCGAGGGAGAACAGGGTCTCCGTCTGAGCGAGGAAATCCGGATAAAATGCCTTCTCGACAATACGCCAGTCGTCAACGGGATAGATTTGTTTGGGGGGACGCATGGTTTCGTGTCGAATCATCTCAGTTTACTCCACCTCACGATCCATCATCCATCAGCGTGGAAGGACCTCGGTCAGATCGTTCACGGTGATGTCGGCGCCGTTATTGAGCAGCGCCTCGGCATCACCCTCGCGGGCCACACCGATCACCAGGCCGAAATTTCCGGCCCGGCCCGCCTGGACGCCCGAGATGGCGTCCTCGACCACCACTGCGCGCTCGGGAGAGACGCCGAGATCTTTGGCGGCGGCCAGAAAAGTGTCCGGCTTTGGTTTGCCTGGCAACTCCCGCTCAGCGGCGATCTTGCCATCCACCCGTACGTCGAAGAGGTCGGAGATTCCCGCTCCAATAAGGACCGTCTGGCAGTTTGCGCTGGCCGAGACGACTGCCGTCTTCAACCCCGTCTCGCGCAGGTGGTGAACCAATGCCACGGAGCCTGGGAAAGGCTTGACACCTTTCGTGCGGATCGCCTCATTTACCATCTCGTTCTTACGGTTGCCGAGGCCGCAGACAGTCTCGGCTTCGGGAGGGTCGTCCAGCCTCCCCTCGGGTAACGCGATATCACGGGATTCCAATAATCCCCTCACTCCGTCGTACCGCCGCCTGCCGTCCACATATTTCTTGTAGTCGGTCGCGATGTCGAACTCACGGAACGGCTCACCTTCCTTGGCGGCACGTTTCTTCAGAAAAGCGTCAAACATTTCTTTCCAGCAGGACGCGTGGATACTGGCCGTCGCCGTCAGGACGCCGTCTAGGTCGAACAGGACGGCGTCAAATTTTTCTTTGGAGATCATTCCAGTCTTTTCTGTCAAAGAGCCTCCCATTCTCTTCAAGTGGAAACCATCAATGCCGGCTGACCGGTAGCCTCTAGGACACGCTGCCAAATCTCACCGTCGGGATCAATCTGCTTTCGCTCACCTACGACCAAGGGGATTGGAACATGCGTGAAATTCTGATTCCAAAAGCCGACCACCATGTTCGTCCTCCCCGACATTCCGGCATGCACGGCGTGCTGACCAAGAATTAGGCAGTACTCCGAGTCCATCGACCCCGCTGGCAGACTTCGGATCGTGTAACTCGGGTTGATGTACTTCACCGTCACGTCGATTCTTCGCTTGGAGAAATAGCGGTTGATCTCGTTGCGCAGGAAGACGCCGATGTCTTCGAGCCTCCGGTTGCCGGACGCATCGTATTCGACGTTGGATGAATCTTCAATAAGATCCTGGCCCGCACCCTCGGCGACAACCACGACGGCGTGTCGGCGGGCCACTAGACGGCGCTCGAGTTGCCTCAGGAGTCCCCGCTCGCCCTCCAGAGAGAAGGGCACCTCGGGAATCAGGCAAAAGTTCACGTCGATGTTCGACAGACAGGTGTGCGCGGCAATGAAGCCCGAATGCCGCCCCATCAGCTTCACCAGCCCGATGCCGTTCCAGGCGCCCGTGGCCTCCGTATGCGCGCCTACGATGGCGTGACGCGCATCTTCCACGGCGGTGGTGAACCCGAAGCTGCGCTGAATCCAGTTCATGTCGTTGTCGATGGTCTTGGGAATGCCGATCACGGCAATCTTCAGCCCGTGGCGGGCGATCTCACCGCTTAGGGCGGATGCGCCGCGCAGGGTTCCGTCTCCACCAATGGCAAACAAGACTCGGACGTTGAGCCGCATCATGGAGTCGATCATCTCACTCAGATCCTGAGACCCCCGCGATGAGCTGAGCAGGGTTCCGCCCCACTCGTGGATCCGGTTCACCACGTCGGGGCCCAAGCGAATCGGATCCACCCCGACCTTCGACGCCAGGCCAGCGTATCCGTAGCGAAACCCCAGGATCTCCCTGATCCCGTACATGCGGGTGAGAGTCATCACGATCGAGCGGATGACGTCGTTGCTCCCGGGGCAAAGACCGCCGCAGGTCACGATTCCGCAGGTCAGCTCTCTCGGGTCGAAGTACAGGCGGCTACGTGGCCCTGCCGCCTCGAAGGCGGGGAGGGGTCCGCCGGATTCCTGGAATTGCCTTAGCTGCGCTGTATCCGAAAAAGGCAGTACGCCATGGTCGTCATCCACTAACCGCACCCCGTCCCTTAACGGAGATTCAATGGAACACGGCCCCAGTTTCTCTACTTCCAACTCTTCGGCCCGAGGCAAACTCATCGCTCTCTCCTGTCCATGGGGAATTTATTATTATTACCTGAATCAGCATTTTTCCTCATCCTGCTCTTAGGTGGAAACACGCCTAAGCTCGTCCTGTCCAATAACTCAAAGAAAAAATGGGTTTAGGACTCATTCGATTTTTTGCGGTTTGTTCCCTGGGTCCTGATCCAATCTGAATGCGACTTTTCTGGAAAAATCACCCTGTCGAGAGGAGAGATTTGCCGCGAAGGGGAAGCGATTCACCGAGGAGCAGATAGCCTTGGCCAGCCTGTCCAATAACTCGATCAAAATTCAAATCCTTTTTTGTCCGTGTGTTAGATTTAGGTTCTAAAACTTTGATTTTATTGGAGATCAAATTTTTCCGGAGCACGGGTGGATATTCAGAATAATAAGTATTAATATTCAATTGGAGTTTCCGCTTCCTCCTATAAATGGGCGAACCTTTAAGCTTCATTTCCCGAATGTATGGCGCTCACAGCATAGCGAGTGCACAGAGATATGGATGTCACAATGGCGGAATCCATACGGGCAGAGGTATGCGGGCCCAATAACCCAAGCGGCGAATCTGGAAGTAGATATCCTGTTATTATTCAAGGCGGAATGGGGGCTGGAATATCGGACTGGCGGCTGGCGAACGCTGTCGCCCAGACCGGCCAAATGGGGGTTGTGTCCGGAACGGCGATCGATCTCATTCTGGCGCGCCGGCTTCAGGATGGCGACCCCGGCGGCCACATGCGCCGCGCGCTGGGCCACCTTCCCGTTGCCGGGATCGCCGAGCGCGTCTGTAGGCGGTATTTCATTTCGGGGGGAAAGCGCTCGGACGAACCCTACATGACGATCCCGAGATACTGCATTAGTCCGAAACAGAGTCTTCAGGAATTGACGATGGCGGCCAACTTCGCCGAGGTGTGGCTGGCGAAGGAGGGGCATGATGGCCCGGTCGGACTCAACCTGCTCGAGAAAATCCAGTTGCCTAATCTCGCTTCGCTGTACGGGGCGATGTTGGCCGGTGTTGATTTTGTCTTGATGGGAGCGGGGGTCCCACGGGAAATTCCCGGTGTGCTCGATCAGTTGGCACATCACGAGGGGGTATCTCTCCGGGTCCATGTGTCTGGCGCGCTGAAAGATGAGTGTTATCAGACGAACTTCGAGCCCCGGAAGCTCATCCCGCAGGAATTGCCTCCTCTGGGTCGGCCGAAGTTCTTGGCAATCGTATCTTCGGTCACGCTGGCGATGACCTTGATGAAAAAGTCTGCCGGGAAGGTGGACGGGTTCGTCGTTGAAAGAGCTACGGCGGGGGGGCACAACGCGCCGCCTCGTGGTCCACTGCAACTTCAAGAAAACGGGGAGCCTTGCTTCGGTCCCAAAGATGACGTCGATCTTTCCCGAATCAATAAAATGGGGTTGCCGTTCTGGGTGGGGGGGGGCTGCGGTGATCCAGAAACATTGAAGGAGATGCGGGTGCTGGGCGCCAAAGGTGTTCAGGTGGGGACCTTGTTTGCCTTTTGTGAGGAATCCGGCTTGGCGAACGATATCAAAGGGATGATATGCCAAAAAGCGGCAAAGGGAAAAGGTGAAGTTTATACGGATCCTCTTTGTTCTCCTACCCGCTTTCCTTTCAAGATTCTTCAATTGGAAGGATCAATTTCGGAGAAAGAGATTTACGAAGCCCGTCCGCGGGTGTGCGACCTGGGTTATTTGCAGGAACTTTATCGGCGCGAAGACGGCACGCTGGGCCAGCGTTGCGCATCGGAACCGGTGGAAGATTATCTGAATAAGGGAGGTTGCAGGGAAGACACCGAGGGCCGCAAGTGCCTGTGTAACGGCCTTATGGCGAACATTGCCCACCCGCAAATCCGGAAAACGGGTTACCGTGAGAAGCCCTTGGTGACGTCCGGAAATGCCGTCAACGAAATCGCTCGCTTTCTGACCAATGAAAACACGGCCTATACCGCGCTGGACGTGGTTCGCTACCTGTTGTCTGGGGAGTAGGGATCCAGTGCATGGCGAATTAGTAATTCGCCATGCACATCCCTTTACCCTTGCAACGGCACGGTATCGAATTGGTAACGGCCAGAAAGTGGTCTCAATAGATGTTTTAAAGGGTTCCACCATGAATATTACGTCATCCCCCTTACAGCATGACAGTGGATGGATCTTTTGCGGGTCATAACACCCTCTTTCTATTGGCGCTGGAACGCTATTCATTTAACAGGTTAAGAAAATACTCATTAAAGGCTATGAGAGTTAGAATTAAGGATAATAAAATAATATTATCGTATATATTGATCTAAGCAAAACTCCAATAAAATACCTCACGGTGAAGTAATTTCAGATCCAATGACAGCGAAGTGTGAAGCGCAATTAAACCAAGGATAATAATATCTTCACTTCTATTTATATGGGAGTTGACAAGAGAAGTATAATAGATATAAGGAAATAGAGTGAGAATAGATAGTCCGAAATAAATGATTGTCTCGGAATCCACCGATGCGGCGAACAATTCCTGTGAAGGAAAGTGGCCATGTACTTGTCCTTTAACGACGCGCTTTGTGAAGCGGCTGTCGAGGGCAAAATCCAAAGGAAAATCTCGGATATTGATTTTCGCTTAGCGGCTTCTTTTCGAAAGCAGGCCAACTCAATTTATACCAATGTGCCGCCTCGCAAGCGCGAGGCGGCTTTTTTTGTACTCTACCGCCGTTTTTTTTCGGAACTAGGTCATCTGACACATGTGAAAAGCATTCTGGCGGAATTTGTAAGCGAAGGAAATCTGCCTTCTGAGTGTTGCTTCGTGCGGACCTTAAGGGATGAGGAAGAAGGCGCTCAACTCAGCGAAGACGGATCGCGCCTGGGGGTTCAGATAAAAATTGAGACGCTTCTCGACCCGGACCGTTGCGCGTATCTTCTCCGGCACGAATTGACTCATATTCTCGACATTCTCGACCCTGCCTTCAGTTACGATACTTCCCGTCCTCTCTCCGAAGTTTCTCCTTCTGAAGAATCTCTTCTCCGCGATCGTTACCGTACGCTGTGGGATCTTTCTGTTGACGGAAGAATTGAGCGAAAGGGATTTCTCCCGGAGGGCCTCAGGGAGCGGCGGGCCAAGGAGTTTCAGACCCTGTTCCCGAACTTGGGAGAGCCGGCGGCGGAGCAGGTGTTCATAGCCCTGTGGGGCGGCACGAGGCCCTCGAACGAAGAACTCCGCCAAATGGTCAAGGGCACCTCCTTCCTTTGCTCCACCTTGAAAATCTCTTCTGATATTTCCGATGACGAAGAATCCCATCCCACATTCGGCCCGGGCTCTCTATGCCCTCTGTGTCGCTTTCCGACGCATGAATGGGCCGAAACGACGGAGCATTTTTCTCAACAGGTGAAATTGGAATTTCCCGGTTGGAAACCTTCCCAGGGCATCTGTTCGCAGTGTGCAAACCGGTATCAGTTCACGGCGGCGTTCTCGATGGATTCACCCGGAAGTACAAGCCGGACCATCGATCCAACTTCCACTTCATTGAACGGTTCGGGCATGGAGGATATTTAAAATGAAATTATCCAGACGACAATTTATTGCCGCCAGCGCTAGCGGCCTTCTCGCTTGGAGCGGAAAGGGGCTTGCCCTTGCGGCCTTGCACCCCACCGGGGAAATGGGGAATCCGCTCACAAACTACCCGAACCGCGGGTGGGAGAAGGTCTACCGCGACCAGTACAAGGTAGATGGTTCTTTCACATGGGTCTGTTCGCCGAACTGTACTCACGAATGCCGCCTCCGGGCCTTTACCCGGAACGGCGTCGTCCTCCGTGCCGAGCAGAACTATGACAAACACCGCATCACCGACATCTACGGCGTCAAGGCCACCCACCACTGGAACCCACGGGGATGCCCGAATGGCTTCACATTTCAGAGGCGCATGTACGGCCCCTACCGTCTCCGCTATCCGATGGTCCGCCGCGGCTGGAAAAGGTGGGCCGATGACGGTTTCCCGGAACTCAACGAGGCGAACAAGAAAAAATACAAGTTCGACTCCCGTGGCACCGATACTTTCGTCCGTGTGAACTGGGATGATGCATATACCTATGCGTCAAAGGGTTTCATCCAGATCGCGAAAACCTACAGCGGCGAGGCGGGAAAACGCCGCCTTCTCGCCCAGGGCTACGACCCTGCGACACTGACCCACTGGAACGGGGCCGGCACGCGGACGATGAAGTTCCGGGGAGGCATGGGCCTCCTTGGCGTCATCGGCAAGTACGGCATGTATCGGTTCGCCAACACCATGTCTATTGTCGACTCCCACGTCCGGGGAGTGAGCCCAAAGAAGGCCCGCGGCGGGCGCGCCTGGTCGAACTACACCTGGCATGGCGACCAGGCGCCGGGGCATCCATTCGTCCACGGTCTTCAGACGTCTGACTGCGACTTCAACGATCTTCGCAACTCCAAGCTTCAGGTCATGGTGGGAAAAAACCTCGTCGAGAATAAACGGCCTGACTCCCACTTCTTCATCGAGTGCATGGAGCGGGGCTCGAAGGTTGTCGTGGTCGCGCCGGAATACAGCCCTCCGGCCACCAAGGCCGACTACTGGATCCCCATCCGCCCGCAGACGGACACAGCCCTTCTCCTTGGTGTGACGAAAATTCTCATCGAACGGGGATGGTATGACGCGAAATTTGTCAAGGAATTTACCGACTTTCCACTTCTCGTTCGTACAGACAACCTACGGCGACTGCGGCCACAGGATGTTATCCGCGGCTACCAGAATCAGGACATCTCCGGCGGCCCCTCTTTCAAAATCCATGGACTCACGCCGAAGATGCGTGATGCCGTGGGCGACTTCATGGTTTGGGATAAGGGCAAGAATGAAGCGGTTCCCATCACCCGCGATGACGTGGGCCGCCACCTGGGTGAAAAGAATCTCGACCCGGCTCTCGAAGGCACGTTCACTGTCAAGCTGGTGAACGGACAGGAAATCGAGGTGATGCCTCTTTTCGAGGCGTACAAGTCTCATCACCTCAAGGACTACGATCTCGATACCGTCCATGAGATTACCCATTCGCCAAAAGAGCTTATTGAGCAACTCGCCAAGGACATCGCCACCATCAAGCCCGTTGCCATCCACGAAGGGGAGGGGATCAACCACTGGTTCCACGCCACCATGATCAACCGGGCGTCCTATTTGCCCTTGAGTTTGACGGGCAACATCGGCCGGCCCGGCGCGGGCTCGCACACATGGGCCGGCAACTACAAAGCCGCCCTGTTCCAGGGCTCGGATTGGAGCGGACCCGGATTCAAGGGTTGGATTGTGGAGGACCCCTTCAATCCCAACCTCGATCCGATGGTGGACGGGAAGAACATCAAGGTGCGGGGCACCATCAAGGATGAAGAACCCGCCTACTGGAACTATGGGGACAAGCCTCTCGTCGTGAATACCCCGAAGTTCGGGCGGAAGGTCTTCACCGGGAAGACGCACATGCCTACGCCGACGAAGTCGATGTGGTTCACGAATGTGAACATCTTCAACAATGCCAAGTGGCTCTACGAAATGATCAAGAACGTGAACCCGAACGTGGAAATGATCATCTGTTCCGAAATTGAGATGACCTCCACGGCCGAGTACTCGGACATTCTCCTGCCGGCGAACACCTGGATGGAATTCGAGCAGCCCGAGATTACGGCATCTTGCTCAAACCCCTTCCTCCAGATCTGGAAGGGAGGCGTGAAGCCCATCTACGATACCAAGGATGACATTCTCATCATGGCCGAGATGGCAAAGAAACTGGGAGAGATTCTGAAGGACAAGCGCTTCGAGGATTATTGGAAATTCGCCCTTGACAGAAAGGCCGAGGTATACATCCAGCGCTTGATGGATGCATCGACCCCGACGCGCGGATACAAATATGACGATATCATGGCGGGTAAATACGGAGAATCCGGCACAGCTCTGATGCTCTTCCGCTCCTACCCACGCGTTCCCTTCCTCGAGCAGATCGAGGATTCGGTTCCCTTCTATTCTCCGACCGGAAGGCTTCAGGCCTACAACGATGAGCCCGAGATCATCGAATACGGGGAAAACATCATCGTCCACCGAGAAGGACCGGAGGGAACGCCCTACCTTCCAAATGTCATCGTCAGTTCGAGTCCCTTCATCCGGCCCGAGGACTACGGCATCCCGCGCACTCACATGGGCTGGGACGAGCGGCAGGTCCGCAACATCAAGCTTCCCTGGAAGGAGGCGAAAGATACCAATAATCCGCTATGGGAGGCTGGCTACCGCTTCTTCTGTCTCACGCCGAAGAGCCGGCATTTCACCCATTCATCCTGGCAGGTGACAGACTGGAACTTCATCTGGTCGACCAGCTTCGGCGATCCCTACCGCATGGATCGCCGCCAGGCGGGGGTGTCCGAGCAGCAGGTGCAGATGAACCCCGAGACCGCGAAGGACCTTGGCTTCAAGGAAGGCGATTATGTCTACGTGGACGCTAACCCGGCGGATCGCCCCTACATCGGCTGGAAGCCGAGTGACCCGTTCTACAAGGTGGCGCGCTTGATGCTCCGGGTGAAGTTCAATCCTGCCTACCCCTACGACGTGGTGATGATCAAGCACGGTGCGTGGTGCGCCACAGAAAAGAGCGTCAAGGGGCACGAGACGCGAAAGGACGGTCGTGCCGTATCTGCCGACACGGGCTACCAGTCGAGCTACCGCTACGGCTCCCACCAGTCGATTACGCGCAGCTGGCTCATGCCCATGCATCAGCTCGACAGTCTGTTCCACAAAAAGAAGGTTCACATGAGCTTTATGCTGGGCGGGGAAGCCGATAACCACGCCATCAACACCGTTCCCAAAGAGACGCTGGTCAAACTCACCAAGGCCGAAGACGGAGGTCTGGGAGGGAGGGGCGTCTGGGCGCCCGCCACGACCGGTTATTCGGTCGGCGCGGAGAACAAATTTATGAAGCGCTACCTCCAGGGAACCGTCAAAGTGAAGAGGGGATGAAGAGATGCCAAAGGATGAATTCGACCACGAAGATCCGATGGAGCTCGTCTCCATGCCCATGCCGGAAGGGGACAGCGAGATAGAATCCGAGATGGCCCACTGTCTGGCCGAGGAGTTCATGCGGATGGGCGAGTCGGATGAAGAGATTCTAGCGATGTTTCGCAACCCGTTCTATTCGGTTCCTCACGGCGTTTATCTCTCTCGGGGCGAAGAAGCCGTGAAGGATGCCATCGCACAGGCCCGGGCCAGCTGGTTCCCGGTAAATTTATAGGGAGGAAGAACGATGACTCAGGTTTACAACTGGCAGCTCGGGCGGAGGATGGAATATCCCTACGAAGAGCGCCACCCCGGGCAGCAGTTTGCGTTCGTGTTCAACATTAACCGGTGCATCGGCTGCCAGACGTGCTCCATGGCCTGCAAGTCCACCTGGACCTTCTCGAAGGGCCAGGAGTACATGTGGTGGAATAACGTCGAATCAAAACCTTACGGGGGTTATCCCCAGAATTGGGATGTGAAAACCCTCCAGTTGCTGGAAGAAACAAACCCCGACAAACAGGAGTGGGACGCCACAAAGAACGGTGCCCGCCGTCCCTATGGCGCCTACGGCGGGATGACCATCTTTGAGGCGGCCTCCCGGCGGATCGGGCCCGAGGGACCGCAGCGGGTTCTTGGCTATCTTCCGAGCGACGAGGAGTGGCGCTTCCCCAACATTGGCGAGGACACTGCCAAAGGGCCCAAGGGGGCGCGGGGAACCTACGACAAAAAGGGCGTCAGTCTGCCAGAACATAAAAGTTGGTTTTTCTATCTCCAGCGCATCTGCAACCACTGCACCTATCCGGCCTGCCTCGCGGCCTGCCCGCGCAAGGCCATCTACAAACGGCCGGAGGACGGTATCGTTCTCATCGACCAGGAGCGTTGCCGAGGCTACCGGAAATGCGTCGAGGCCTGCCCCTACAAAAAGCCTATGTTCCGGTCGAACACCCGGACGAGCGAGAAATGCATCGGTTGTTATCCGCGAATCGAGGGGAAAGAGGCGCTCTCGAAAGGCACGCCTTGGGAGACGCGCTGCATGACGGCTTGTGTTGGGAAGATTCGGATGCAGGGGCTGGTCGGAATTGATCAAAAAACGGGGGACTGGGAGAATGATCCTCAAAATCCCATTTATTTCCTCGTGAAAAAGGAAAAAGTGGCGCTGCCGCTCTATCCCCAGTTCGGAACCGAGCCGAACGGCTACTACATCCCCCCGCGCTGGGTGCCGCGGCCCTATCTGCATCAGATGTTCGGTCCAGGAGTGGATGAGGCAATCGATCGTTACGCGGCTCCCTCGCGGGAGCTTTTGGCCGTAATGCAGCTCTTCCGTGCCCAGCAGGCCATTGTTTCCCGCTTCGAGATCAAGGAGGGCCCCAAGGTGTTCGAGAAGAAAATCAACGGAAAACCCTGGGCACTCTTCAATGACACCGTTATCGGGTACGACGGAAGAGGAAACGAACTTGCGCGTCTTACGGTCGAGGAAGGCCTTCAAAAACGGCCGGCCGAGCGGCCCAACAGCATTTAAGGAGGAGCATGAATGACTCCAGAGATTTCCAAGGAAATGATGCTCCCCCTTGCGAGGAGCCGTGTATATTCTTGTCTTGCGGCTTGTTTCCGCTATCCGGACGCGGAATCGTGGGAAGAGATTGCCAGCGATGAGGGCCGCAGTACTTTTGCCTATGCCTGTGTCCAACTTGCCGAGAAAAAAGAGTACCATTCCCTTCGCCGTTACTGCGGCGGTCTTTCCACTGGTAAGGACACCAGCCTAGAAATACTCCAGGACACCTACCAGGAAGTATTCGGCCATACCGTTTCGAAACATTGTCCGCCGTATGAGACCGAGTACGGCAACATGCACCTCTTCCAGCAATCGGATGTCCTCGCCGATCTCGGGGGCTTCTACAATGCATTCGGTGTCGCTCCGCGTGAGAGGATTGATCGGCTGGATCACATTTCATTTCAACTCGAGTTCCTCTATCTCGTCACCTTTAAGGAGGCTCATGCGCTTAAAGAGGGCAAAACAGAAGAAGCGAAAATCTGCCGGGAGGCGCAAGCCGCGTTTCTTGAGGATCATCTCGGCAGATGGGCGCCCATCTTCGCTAAGCGCCTGGAACGTAAGGATCTGGAAGGAATTTACGGAGACGCCGCGCGGTTGCTCGACAACTTTGTCGAGGCAGAGAAAAAGTGCCTGTCAATGGAACTGCAACTTGTTCCCGATGTCTCGCGCGGGGAGCTTCTTCCCATAGCGCCCGACGAATGGGATTCGTCCGACCGGCAAAACGACGGCGACGCCGTTTCCGATATCCAATGAGAGGGGCTTGACCATGATCATAAAAAATATAATCGCAATGGTGGCCTTGGCCGTTACGGTCTTCGGACCAGCCGCGATTGCCGGGGCCGCTAAGTTCAACCTTGACCCTCAATTGGTTTCTCGCGGAAAGATGATTTATGAACGCGAGTGCGCCGCTTGCCACGGAATCTCTGGAAGGGGCGATGGTGAGGCGGCCTATCTTCTGTTTCCACAACCGCGTGATTTCACTTCCAAGGTTTTCAAATTCCGGAGCACCTTCCAAGGAGACCCCCCGAAACGCTCGGACATTATGCACACGCTCAGGCTGGGCCTTCCCGGGTCGTCCATGCCAAGTTTTATTTCGATTCCCGAAAGCGACCTGCAGGCGCTTGCGGAATACGTTCTCTCCCTCTCCGGGTTTGAAGAGGCGGCCGAGGAATTTCCCGAGTTTCCGGCCACAATTCCGCCCTCGACGAAAGCGTGGATTACGAAAGGGAAGGCCGCATACCTCAAATACGGTTGCAACAAATGTCACGGAGACAACGGCGACGGAAAAGGGGAGAGCGCGCCGACTCTCAAGGATCACAAGAAGCGTCCGATTCGACCGAACGACTACACGCGAGGGGTTTTCAAGGGGGGAGGCGATCCCCGTTCCATTATCACGCGCATTTTGACTGGCATCGAGGGAACCCCCATGCCCTCGCACGCCGATACCGTGGAGAAACAAGAAGATTTAATCGCCCTCGCTCACTACGTGCGTCAATTCTCAAGGGGGCGTGACTTCTGGCAGCCCGGGACGGGCGTCATACCCGTCCGCCGGATTCAGGGAGGCGTCCCCACCCAGGCCAACGACATGCGTTGGGCGCGAGTCATCCCCACCTCGATCCCGATGATGCAGCTTCACAACGACGGGCGCCCTCCGGTCGAAGTGGATGTCCGGGCGCTCCACAGCGAGACGGAAATTTCAATTCGCATCGAATGGGCCGATTCGACTCCCGACAGACGGATTGTCTCGTCCAATGCTTTTGCAGATGGCTCCGCCATTCAGTTCTCGCTTCGTGAGAAAGACCCACCGCTTTTCATCATGGGGTTGCCCGACAACCTCGTTAATATCTGGTACTGGAACGCCGCGATGGGCCGGAGAACTACCGACGTCGAGGCGAAATATCCTGGAATGGCCGTGGACGATTATCCCTTCGCGGGCAAGATCTACCCGCGGAAAAAGATGGGCCACGCGAAAATCGTCTCAGCCCGCGCTACAAGGGCGCCTTTCGTTTCTGCCTGGGCGGTCGGGAACTCCAACTCCACCCCGCGCCTCGCCCGCCCGGCCATGGACCTCAATGCGTCCGGTTTTGGAACCCTTCAACCACAGGGGCCGAAAGATCAGAACCTGAAGAGTTCCGAGTGGTGGTGGCGGGGCAAGTGGCATGTCGTTTTTACGCGTTTACTGGAAAACAGCGAAAAGAACGATGCCCAGCTTCGGCCGGGGACGATTCACCCCGTCGCCTTCGCCGTTTGGGACGGAAGCCGGAGGGACCGCAACGGGCAAAAGTCTGTCACGACCTGGTACAAAATTCGGATCGAGTAACGGAGGAGGGCATCCAAACTTATTGTTCTCTAGAAGAAATTCCCGCTAGAACAGGACCAAAGAGAAACCGCCGGTCGAGAAGGGGCAAGGCCAGTTATGGTCGCCGCCAATCCCCCCGACTTCACTCCGGCCACCAGCACGAACATCGAAGCGCAGTACGTGGGCGGGAAACTGTACAATACCCTCATCCGCATGAGCAACAAGAGGGAGTTCCAGGGCGTCTTTGCGGAATTGTGGAAAATATCGCCCGATGGGAAGTCCTACACCTTCAAACTCCGCAAGGGCGTGAAATGCACGACGGCAAGCCCTTCACCTCCGCGGACGTGGCCTGGGGCCTGCGCAACGTGAACAATAAGTACAACGGGAAGTCTTCACGGGTGTTGAAGAACGTCACGCGAGTCGATACGCTGGACGAGCACACGGCGATCCCAACGTGCGTGCGCTGCGATCTTTCTGCAGTTTCAGGAAGCTTATTAGAAGACAGGGCATATATTTGAAGAATAAAAGAAGTGAGCTTGTGGCGTTTTCGGCCACGCAGGTGGCGGGGTGCGATGGGGCGCACCGCCACCTCCTGGGAGGGTAACCATGGGCGAGTACGACGAGCTTTTCGCGCACATCGACGAGCACCTGGACGAGCGGCTGGAGAAAACCCGAGCCTACCTTCGGGTTCCCGGCATCTCGCCGACCGGCGAGGGTATCCGCGAGAGCGCGGAAATGACCCTGGGTTACCTCAAGGAGCTGGGGGCCGAGGACGCCCGCTTGGTCGAGACCTCGGGGTTCCCTGTCGTCTACGGCAAGCTCTACTCCAAGAATCCCGATGCCAAGACCCTCCTCTGCATTTCCATGTACGACATCATGCCGGCGGAGGAGCCGGACTGGGTGGTTCCTCCCTTTGGGGCGGATATCATCGCGCCGGAGCGCATCAACGCGACTTCGAAATTCGGGGAGGTGCTCATCGCCCGCGGGGTGATGGACTACAAGGCGCCGCTCATGAACTTTTTCTACGCGGTGGAGACATGGCTGAAAGTGACGGGCGACATTCCCGTCAACATCATCTTCGCCGTCGAGGGCGAGGAGGAGATCGGCAGCGTGCACCTCCCCGAATTCTTCGAGGAGTGTTTCGACGAGATTAAGACGGCCGACGCCGGCCACTTCCTCGGTATGCGCACCGACACGCTGGGCCGCCTCGTGATCCCGCGTGGCTACAAGGGATGGCTGAACCTGGAGCTCGAGGTCGCCGGGGGCGACTGGGGCGGGTCGGGCCGTCAGCTCTTCTCGGCCGACTGCGCCTGGGTGGATGCGCCGATACCCCATCTAGTGGCGGCGGTCAATTCCCTCATGGACAAGGATGGCCACGTTTTGGTGGAGGGATTTTATGACGACGTGAGGCCCCTCACCCCGACCGAGCAGAAAGAGATCCGGATTGTCGAGGAGGAATTCAACGAGCCCGCAGTCAAAATAGCTTTGGGAATCACCAAATTCAAGGGGGGACTGCCCGGCCGCGAGCTGGTGGGCAAATACATCACCAGGCCCGTCATGAACATCGACGGAATAATCGGCGGATACACGGGCGAGGGGGTCAAGACCAACCTCCCCCAGAGCGCGGTCGTCAAGATGGACGTGCGAATCGTTCCCGACATGAAGCCGGATGTGACCGTCGAGCGGATTAAGGCTCACCTCATCAAGAAAGGATTTCCCGAGGTGCAGGTGCGCGTGTCCTGGGCCTTCGACTGGTTCCGCACCCCAGCGGAAGCCGAGATCATCCAGACCTCGGTGAAAACCACCGAAATGCTGGGCTTTCCCTATATCATGACGCCCACTTCGTGCGGATGTTACCGACTCAGCGTCTACAACAAGGCCCCCCTCCACTTGCCCATCTCCGTCGCGGGCCTGGGCGCCGGAGGGCGTTCCCACCAGGCTAACGAGTACGTCCACGTGGAGGGCCTGCGCGACAACCAGCGCTTCGCGGTGGTGCACCTAAGCGAGTACGCCAAGCTGGGGCCCTCGCGGCGGGTGAACGAGATGGAGTTTTGAGCGCGGCACGGCTCTTGGTGCCAACCCGGATTTCAACGCGCAGGTGGCGAGGGGCGGGGCGCGATGCCCCCCTCCGAGGAGGATGACAAATGGGCGAGTACGATAAACTTTTCACGCACATCGACGAACACTTCGACGAGCGGCTGGAGAAGACTCGAGCCTACCTGCGCATCACTGGCATCTCGCCGACCGGCGAGGGCATTCGCGAGTGTGCGGAGGCCACCCTGGATTGCATCAAGGAGCTCGGCGCCGAGGACGCCCGCTTGGTCGAGACGCCGGGGTTCCCGGTCGCCTACGGTAAGATCTACTCCAAGAACCCCAACGCCAAGACCCTCCTCGTCATCAACAATTTCGACGTGATGCCGGCGGAGGAGCCGGACTGGGTGGTTCCCCCCTTCGGCGCGGAAATCATCGACCCCGAGCGAATCGGCATGCCGTCCTCCCTCGGCAAGCTGCTCGTGGCCCGCGGGTCGGGCGACTACAAGGCGCCGACCATGAATTTCTTTCACGCGATGGACACCCTCCTGAAAGTGACGGGCGATGTCCCCGTCAATATCATTTTCGCGATCGAGGGCGAGGAAGAGATCGGAAGCCCCCACCTCCGGAATTTCCTCGATGAATGCTACGATGACCTGAAGACGGCCGACTCCGGGCATTTTCACGGCATGCGCACCGAAGGGAAGAACCGCCTCTTGATCCCGCGCGGCTACAAGGGTTGGCTGAACCTGGAGATCGAGGTCGCCGGGGGCGACTGGGGCGGGTCCAGTCGGCAGCTCCACGCACCCGATTGCGGATGGGTGGACGCGCCAATTCCGCATCTTCTCGCTGCGCTCGAATGCCTGATGGACAAGGACGGGAACATCCTAGTCGAGGGATTCTTCGACGAAGTTCGATCCCTCACCCCGATCGAGAAGGAGGAGATGCGGATCATCGAAGAGGACTTCGACGAGGAAGGCGTCAAGCAGGCCCTGGACCTCAAGAAGTTCAAGGGAGGGCGGCCCGGCCGCGAGATGGTGAGCGACTACGTTATGAGGCCCGTCATGAACATCGACGGCATCATCGGCGGCTACACGGGAGAAGGGAATTTCACCAACCTCCCGCAAAACGCGGTGGTTAAGATGGACGTGCGCATCGTTCCCGACATGAAGCCCGACGTTACCGTCGAAAAAATCAAGGCGCACCTCGTCAAACAGGGATTCCCCGAAGTGCAGGTGCGCGTGCCCTGGGCGACAGACTGGTTTCGTACCCCGCCGGGGGCGCCTATCATCCAATGCGCGAAAAGAACCTGCGAAATATTGGGGGATCCATACATCGTGCAACCGACCTCCGCTTCTTGCTACTCCCTCTACGTATACAGCAAGGCTCCCTTGTACCTTCCCATCTCCCTCACGGGAACGGGTCACTGTGGACGCGTCCACCAGGCGAACGAATGGGTTGCCGTGGAGGGTCTTCGCGACAATCAGCGCTATGCTGTGGTGCTCTTGAACGAATTTGCAAAGATGGGGCCATCGCCGAGGGTGAACGAGATGGAGTACTGAGCGAGCCCCCCCTCTCCTGGACGAGAAAGCGACTTGCCCGCCGTGCATACGACGGGACGCATTCTAAGCTTCTGGAACGGCCCTTTAGTGGCGGGCGCGCGCTTCGGCTCACTCCCCCCCAAGGAGGCTGATCCATGGGCGAGTACGGCGAACTCTTCCCTTCATCGGATTTGTCCCCGCGGAACCGCTCCAGGCGCCGTGCGCGCATGTGTTCTATCCGGTTCACCGCATTTTCGATAAGACTTTTTGGGACGTTTTTCGGAGCAGAACCCGCGTTGGGCGGGGAGGGCGGCTGGCGGTATTTGACTCATGTCATGGAGCTTGGGTCATGGCGCTTCAAAGATCGGCTTCACCTTTTCCGCGACGATGCGAACGGCCACCTCTTTGTCGGGACCTAGTAGCTGATACAGGAGCGGTAGCCGGAGTCCCGCCGCCGCGAGGTCGAACAGCTTGTGTGTGACCTCCTGTGGATTTCCGGCGATGACAACCTTGTCGAGGATTTTGTCGGTGACCATGCGAGCTGCGGCGTCGGCGCCTCGTTTCCTCATCGTCCCGGAGATTGGCACCGTCTCCGCTTCGGTCAGTCCAGCGCTGCTGAGGATGACGTCGTTTTGGATGTTTTGGACCTTGTTCGCAATGTAGACCGCCGTTAGTTTTCTGATCGCGCTGCGCGCGACCGCGCCGTCTTCGGCCACTGAGAAGGGCAGCGTCGCTCCGATCGGTATATCGTTTACCGAGCGGCCAGCCCGAGCCGCACCCTTTGCTATTTCGCCCACCGCGTATTCGACGAATCGGGGCGTGGTGAAGGTGGGCAGGAGAACCGCGTCCGCCGTCTCCCCACCGAGTTGGAGCATCTTTGGCCCGGTCGCCGCGATTACCAGTGGCACCGCCGGGGTGTCGAGGCCGGGCTGCCGGGGAGGCGCGTCCGCCGAGAAGACCTTTCCGCGCTGCTCGAAGGGCCGGCCGGCGAGATATTTGCGGATCAAGTCCAACGCCTCTCGGTGCGCCGTCACGGCCCGCAGATCCTTCTCCTCGTAACCCATGTGCAGGGCCGCTGCCTTCGCCGCTCCCAGACCCAGAATGAACCGTCCTTCCGACAACTCCCATAGCGTCCGGGCCTCCATGGCAAGCAGACCGGGGTGGCGGGTGTGATACGGAACGATGCCAAGTCCGATTTTGATTTTGCTGGTTCGGATGGCAATCGCTACGGCTATGCTGGTCGCGCTCTTCGGTTCGCCAATGTCGCGGAAAAAATAATGGCCCTCGGCCAACCAGAAGCTGTCGATTCCGGCTTCCTCCGCCACCTGCGCGATTTGCAGAATCTCCGGCAGCGGTGTGACGCCAAGCAGGCAGATGCCGATTCTTCTCTTCGTGAGCATGAGGGTTTTCATTTTAATAGAATCGGGACCAGTGTCCAACGCACACTTGCGCATGTCGTTGGGCGTGCGCCGAAGGACTCGAGAAAGAGATCCGCTGGACGGGGATACATGGAGGATTCCCGCTTGATCAAGATTCTCCGGGCGTCCGACCTCTTCCTGGCTCCCTATGAGGGGGCATATCCTCCCGCCGGGGAATTCTGATGACCGGGATCGCCCGCGGCCTCCCCATCGTCAGCACGTTCACGAAAATCCCAACCTGGTATTTCCGCGAGAGGGAGAATTTCACCGCCGTTCCTTTCGGAGATGCTGGGGCCCTGGCCGCCAAGGTGGAAGCCCTCATGGACGATCCCGAGACCCGCGCGCGCCTTTGCGCCGGAACGGAGGCACTTGCCGCCTCCTTCGCCTGGCCCGCCATCGCCGAAAGCTGCGGGCGTTTCTTCTATCCGTCCTCCGGGGTGCGCCGATGAACGATCGGGACCTTCGGCGAAGAAATTAGAGCCCGAGCAGCTTCGCCGGGGTGGTCCGTAGAATCTTGTCCTCCTCCTCCTGGGTCAGCCCCGCGCTTTCTACGAAATCGACCACGTGCTCCTGCATCATGTCGAACGGGTAGTCGGTCCCGCACACCACATGGTCCGCCCCCACCTGCTCCACCGCCCACTTGAGGCCGGCCGAGTTGAAGGTGATGACGTCGAAATAGAGATTTTTCAAGTAATGTCGCGGGGGATGGCTCGTGTGCATCTTCGTCTCGGGGCGCACCTCCCAGGCGTGGGTGATCCGCCCCAGGGCCCAGGGCAGGTTCCCCCCGCAGTGGGCGAGAAGCACCTTCAGCCTGGGATGGCGGTCGAACAGGCCCGAGAGGATGAGCCGGATGATCGTCACCGTGGTCGAGAGCGGGTTCCCGACGCAGTTCGCCAGGTAGTACGGGAAAAGAGGCTTGAAGTCGGCAAAATCGGGGTGGATGAACACCAGCGCGCCGAGCCGTTCCGCCGCCTCCCAGAATTCCTCGAACTGCGGCTCGTCCAGAGCCTGGCCTTGGATTGACTCCCCCACGATGGTGCCGAGGAGTCCCATCCCCATCGCCCGCTCGAGCTCCAACGCGGCGGCCCTTCCTCCGTTCTGGAAGGGAAGGGAGGCGAGCCCGCGGAAATCCTTTGAATTTTCCTTGCAAAAAGCCGCCACCCCGTCGTTCAGGATCCGGGTCACCTCTTTTCCTTTGGGTCCGGTGATCCAGTAGTAGAAAAAGGGCGGCGCGGGCGAGGCCAGCGCCATTTCGAGCCGGTCGTCCTTCATGTCCTGGCGCTTCCGGTCCACGCTCCGCATCTGCTCCCCCCATTTCTCCTTGGACATCTTGAGGTTGTACTCGAGCGAGATGGGGGGAAAGAAGTTTTCGAATAAGTTGGCGTGGTGGGGCCTCCGCCCGCGCTCCTTGGCGGCGATGACCTCGGCCTCGGGGACAATGATGTGGTGGTGCATGTCGATGTTTGGCAAGACCGCTTCTCCTCGGTTGGGTGGGAGGAACAAGCCGCGCCCGCGCAGGACGGAGAAGGCCCCGCCGGTGCGGATTTCCCTGTCCGGAAAGCCAAAAGCCTAGATCGCCCGCCCGAGCCCGGTCAATCAAGTCCCCCGGCCGCCCCGGGCGGGATTTTTTTGCCCGTAACATTCCGCAATGTTCCGCAAGCCCGTGTCCCGAGAGAGGGCGGATCGAAAAAAACCGGAATGCGTGAAATTCAGGGAAACCTCCGGGAAAGGCGGTTCGGAAACTCGCCCCGCCTCCCCCGGAAACATATTGGTAGGGGCCATCTTTCCTCCGGAGCGCGGCATCATCTGCTTTGACCGCCGTAAAGGGGTTTACAGATTATGCGCGATCCACAAGTAGTTCGCTTTTTGGAGACATGGAGTGGGAGCCCTCCCCATCCCCTCCGTTGACGGACCCCCTCGGGGGTGAGAAAATTCGCCCGTTGCGCCGGGGAGTCTCCCGGAACTTCCCCTTGATTCCAGGGGTAACTAGGCAGGAGGGAGAGGTGCGGATTTTCCCGGGGAGGTTGAGGCGGTGAAGGAGAGCGTTTCTCCCCGCCTTCCGCGCTCCTACGGCGGGGTCCGGGCGCTGCAGGAGGAGTTTCAGGCCTACCAGCGGGAGGCTTTTCCCCCCCGCGAACCCCGCTTTTTTTCCCTCGAGCTTTGCGGGGAGGCGGGGGAGCTGGCGAACCTGGAGAAAAAGGAGTGGAAAGGGCGCCTGGTCGAGGTGGCCGCCTACGCGGCGGCGGCGGCGGACGTTTTCATCGCGCTCTTGAATTACGCCAACGTGCGCGGGGTGGACCTCGGGCGGGCCGTCGAGGTCAAGATGGCGGAGGTCGAGCGCCGCCGCGCGGCCAGGCCTGGGCTTTCGGGCTGAGTCCCGCCTGGAATTTTTTTATGACTCTTACGATGAGGAAATTTTCCGGATGACCGATCATTCCGTAAATACCGAATCCCTCCTGGACGTCCAGGCGGGCTCGGACGCGCGGAACGTCAAGCTGGACAAGGTAGGGGTGAAGAATATTCGCTACCCCATCCTCGTCCGGGACCGCTCGAAGAATGCCCAGCACACGGTGGGGACGATCAACATGTTCGTGGACCTGCCCCACCAGTTCAAGGGAACCCACATGAGCCGGTTCCTGGAGGTGCTGAACGACCACCAGGGCGAGATCAGCATGGACCGCGTGCCCGAAATCCTCGAGGCCATGCGGACGCGGCTTCATGCCGAGACGGCGCACTTCCTCGTTACCTTTCCCTATTTCATGGAGAAGGCGGCGCCAGTGACGGGGGCGCGGGGGGTGATGGAGTACCCGTGCGGATTCGAGGCCGTCGCGGGGGGGGTGGAGGATTTCATCCTCACCGTGAACGTGACGGTCACCACCCTCTGCCCGTGCTCGAAGGAGATCAGTGCCCGCGGGGCCCACAACCAACGCGGCGAGGTAACCCTTCGCGTTCGCTTCGAGGGGGTGCTCTGGATAGAGGAAATGGTGGAAGTTGTCGAGATGGCGGCGAGCTGCGACCTGTACCCCGTCCTGAAGCGCGAGGACGAGAAGTTCGTCACCGAGAAGGCGTTCGACAGCCCCCGGTTCGTGGAGGACCTGGTCCGCGAGGTGGCGGTGAACCTGCGCCGGGACGGGCGGATTAAATGGTTCGAGGTGCAGGTGGAGAACTTCGAGTCCATCCACGCGCACAACGCCTACGCTGGCACGATGGAGTGGCGGACCCCGCCCGGCTGACCTGGCCCCGAGAACAGGAGGTTCCGCCGCCGGGTCCCGGGCCCGGCGGTTTTTCTTTTGGGAGCGGAGGGAGGCGCGCCGCCCCCGGGCGGCCGCCGGGGGCGGACCCCCCGGCCGGGCTGAAATAGGGAATGAAATGCCTTATAAATGTTCCGGTAACGGTGGTTTGGTTTTGGCCGTCCCCCCGCCCCCTCGGCGGGACGGCGGGAACGGCGGTCGGGGATTCATCGGGGGCGCAGCGGGTTGGTGATGCAGAGCGATCGAACGGCACAGCTTCTCGAACTGCTGGATTCCCGCATCCTGCTTCTGGACGGGGCCATGGGGACCATGATCCAGGCCCGCGGACTGGAGGAGGCGGATTTCCGGGGAGAGCGGTTCGTCGATCATCCCCGCGAGGTGAAGGGAAACCTCGACCTTCTCTGCCTGACCCGGCCCGATATCATCAACTCCGTCCACGCCGCCTACCTGGAGGTGGGGGCGGACATCATCGAGACGAACTCGTTCAACTCGACCACCATTGCGATGTCGGACTACGGGATGGAGGGCCTGGCCTACGAGCTGAACTTCGCCGCCGCCCGGATCGCGCGCGGCGCAGTCGACAGGTTCGAGGCCGGGAATTCCGGGCGTCCCCGCTTCGTGGCCGGGGTGCTCGGCCCCACCAACCGGACGGCTTCCATCTCCCCGCGGGTGAGCGATCCGGCGTTCCGGAACGTCTCGTACGAAGAGTTGGTCGCGGCCTACACCGATTCGGTGCGTGGGTTGGCGGCCGGGGGCGCCGACATCCTTCTCGTCGAGACCGTCTTCGATACCCTGAATTGCAAGGCGGCGCTCTTCGCGATCGAGAGTTTTTTCGAGGAAAAGGGCTTTCGCCTGCCGATCATGCTTTCCGGTACCATCACGGACGCGAGCGGGCGGACCCTCTCGGGGCAGACGGTCGAGGCGTTCTGGAACTCGGTCTCCCATGTGCGGCCCGTCAGCGTGGGGCTGAACTGCGCGCTCGGGGCGGAGGATTTGCGCCAGTACGTCGAGGAGCTTTCCCGGATCGCGGACACCCGGGTGAGCACCCATCCGAACGCGGGCCTCCCCAACGAGTTCGGCGAATACGACGAGGGGCCCGAGTACATGGCGGAGGTCCTCGGAGAGTTCGCCCGGAGTGGATTCCTGAACATCGTGGGGGGCTGCTGCGGAACGACGCCCGCCCACATCGCGTCCATCGGAGAGGCGGTGCGCGGGCTTCCCCCCCGGCGCGTTCCCTCCCTCCCGCCTCGGTGCCGCCTGAGCGGGCTCGAGCCGCTGAACGTCGGGCCAGAGACTGGTTTCGTCAACGTCGGCGAGCGCACCAACGTCACCGGCTCGGCGCGCTTCGCCAAGTTGATCTTGGCCGGGGAGTACGAGAAGGCCCTCGGGGTGGCCCGCGGGCAGGTGGTGAGCGGCGCCCAGATGATCGACGTCAACATGGACGAGGGCATGCTGGACTCCGAGGAGGCGATGGAAACTTTCCTGAAGCTCATCGCCTCCGAGCCGGACATCTGCCGGGTCCCCATCATGATCGACTCCTCCAAGTGGTCGGTCATCGAGGCGGGGCTGAAGTGCGTCCAAGGCAAGGCCGTCGTCAACTCGATCAGCCTGAAGGAAGGGGAGGCGGCGTTTCTCGAGCAGGCCCGGAAGGTTCGCCGCTACGGCGCCGCCGCCATCGTCATGGCTTTCGACGAGGAAGGCCAGGCGGATACTGCGGACCGGAAAGTGGCGATCTGTCGCCGCGCCTATGAACTCTTGACCGGACGGGCGGGCTTTTCTCCGCAGGACATCATCTTCGACCCGAACATCTTCGCGGTGGCGACTGGAATCGAAGCGCACAACGGTTACGCTAGGGCGTACTTCGAGGCCATTCGGCGGATCAAGGAAACCCTCCCGGGCGCTCTCGTGAGCGGAGGGGTGAGCAACGTCTCCTTCTCCTTCCGGGGGAACAACGCCGTGCGCGAGGCGATCCACTCGGCCTTTCTCTACCACAGCGTCCGGTCTGGAATGGACATGGGGATCGTGAACGCAGGCCAGCTCGCGGTGTACGAGGAGATCTCCGAGGACCTCCTCGAACGGGTCGAGGACGTGCTCCTGAACCGGCGGCCCGACTCCACCGACCGCCTCCTCGAGGCGGCGGAAAAGACCCAGGGAAAGGGAAAGGCCAAAGTCGAGGACCTCTCCTGGCGCGAAGTGCCCGTAAACAAGCGCCTCGCGCACGCCCTGGTCAAGGGCATCGTCGAGTACATCGTCGAGGACGCCGAGGAGGCGCGCCTGCAGGCGGAACGGCCCATCGAGGTCATCGAAGGGCCACTCATGGACGGGATGAACACCATCGGCGACCTCTTCGGCGCGGGCAAGATGTTCCTGCCTCAGGTGGTGAAGAGCGCCCGGGTGATGAAGGCAGCGGTGGCCCATCTCGTCCCCTTCATCGAAGCGGAAAAAACGGAAGGGGAGGGGAGCATCTCGAACGGAAAAGTGCTTCTCGCCACCGTGAAGGGGGACGTGCACGATATCGGCAAGAACATCGTCGGGGTGGTGCTCCAGTGCAACAACTTCGAGGTGATCGATATGGGGGTGATGGTGCCCTGTACGAACCTGCTCCAGAAGGCGCGAGAGGAGAACGTGGACGTCATCGGCCTGAGCGGGCTGATCACGCCCTCCCTTGACGAGATGGTTCACGTCGCCAGCGAGATGGAGCGTGAGGGATTCGAGGTCCCGCTCCTCATCGGGGGGGCCACCACCTCGGAAGCGCACACGGCGGTGAAGATCGATCCGAGCTACAGCGGCCCGACCGTCTACGTGACGGACGCCTCACGCGGGGTGGGGGTGCTGGGTCGGTTGATGGGCAAGGCCACGCGGGAGGAGTTCATCGGCGGAGTGCGCGGGAGCTACGAGGCGGTCCGTGCCCGGCACGACGGAAAGGGCGCGCGGGCCCGGGCGCTCCCGTTCGCAGAGGCCCGGCGGAACAAGTTCGTGGGCGATTGGGAGAGCTCGCGGCCGCCCGTTCCCGCCCGCATCGGCGTCGAGAGTTTCGACGATTATCCCCTGGCCGAGATCCGGACGCGGATCGACTGGACTCCCTTCTTCCGCACTTGGGAGCTCACCGGGATTTATCCGAAAATCCTCGAGGACGAAAAGGTGGGCGAGGCCGCAAGAGGCCTTTTCGACGACGCCGAGCGCATGCTGGAGCGAATCATTGAAGAGAAACTCCTCGCCGTGCGCGGGGTGGTGGGGTTTTTCCCGGCGAACGCGGCGGGAGACAACGATGTCGAGGTCTACGTGGACCCCGCGCGCCGGGAGCTGCGCTGCGTCTTTCATTTTCTCCGCCAGCAGATGGAGCGCGCGCCTGGACAACCCAACCTCTGCCTGGCCGACTTCATCGCCCCCCGGGAGAGCGGGGTGGCGGACTACATCGGCGCCTTCGCCGTGACGGCCGGCATCGGGGCGGATGCCCTCGTCAAGGAGTTCGAAGGAAAGAACGACGACTACAGTGCGATCCTGGTCAAGGCGCTGGCCGACCGCCTGGCCGAGGCCTTCGCCGAGCGACTGCACGAGCGGGTCCGCAAAGAGTTCTGGGGGTACGCCTCGGCCGAGGAACTGGCTAACGAGGGGTTGATCAAAGAAAGGTACCGGGGCATCCGGCCCGCACCGGGTTACCCCGCCTGCCCGGATCATACCGAGAAGGGGACCCTCTTCGATCTGCTGGACGCGCCGGGGAGGGCGGCCATCACCCTCACCGACAGCTTCGCCATGTTGCCGGCGGCCTCGGTTTGCGGGTTCTACTTCTCCCATCCCGGGGCGCGCTACTTTGGGACGGGCCGGATCGGGCGGGATCAGGTGGAGGACTACGCCCGGCGGAAGGGGTTTTCCCTTCCCGAGGCCGAAAGGTGGCTCTCCTCCGTCCTCGCCTACGCGCCCGCCTCCCGCGCGGGGTATGCCCGCGCCCGCGGGTGATTCCGCAAATTCATCCGGAAGGGTCCCCCCGGCGTCCCGAACCGCCTCGCCCGGCCTCGATGCTGGTATACTGCGCTCGCGCGGGCGGGCGCGGAATCGCTTTTTT
>CAZUHN010000078.1:0-2310 GCA_964620535.1 uncultured Nitrospinaceae bacterium
CCAGGTGCGGTCCGGGTTCCAGCCCGCTTTGCGCAGGTAATTGGCGCCCGAGGCCAGGGCGTCGGAAGAAGAATTCCAGATATCAATGCGGCCGTCGCCGTCGTGATCGATGGCGTGGCGGAGAAAGGTGGAAGGCATAAACTGGGTTTGTCCCATAGCCCCGGCCCAGGACCCCACCATGTCCTCGGGCGTCCCATGGCCCTGGTCGATGATCTTCAGGGCGTTCATCAGTTCCTTGCGGAAATAGGCGCTGCGGCGGCCGTCATGAGCCAGGGTGGCGAGCGCGTTGACGACCGAAAAGCCGCCGGTATGGTTGCCGAAATCACTCTCGATGCCCCACAGGGCGACAACGAAACGCCCCGGCACCTGATATTTCTTCTGCAACTCTTCTAGAAGCTCCCGGTTCTCGGCGAATTTACGCCGCGCTTTGGCAATCCGGCTGGCAGGAATGGTGCGGTCCAGATACTGGTCTAGGGTCAGGGTAAATTCGGGCTGGCGGCGGTCGAGCTCGATAATGCGGGCGATGGGCTTGATATCGCGCAGGGCGTAATGAAGAGTGGACTCGGAAATGCCCTGCCCCCTGGCCTCTTGCCTGACCCCTTCGAGCCATTTATCGAATGGCCCCAGAGTGCCGATAGTCGTTTCTATAACCGGCGCGTCGGCTGCCGTCTGCGCCGTGGCTTCGGCAAATGAAGTCAGGAAAAAAGCGGCGGCGAACCAGTGCAGGGGAAGGAACTTGAGGCCCAGCGAGAGATAGACCCCGGTGCCAAGCAGAGCCACCAGCATCACCGGCCCCCAGATCAAGCCGCTCAAGTATTCAAGAATGACGGTCGGGTCTTCCATATCCCTCCGATCATATCCTCTTTGGCGGTGTCCCAAAATCGGTGAATTCAAGAACTGGTGAATTTACTTATGGGAGGCGATGGCCGACAATGACCGCTGTTTGGTTTCCCCCGGTATTTTACCCGGGTGGTTTCTATTGGCGAGAAGATGTTCATGCCGCACCAGTCCTTTGTTCCACTCTTGGCCTTGTTGGTACTGGCCTTGCCGCTTGCGGTGCGGGCCGAAGAGGTCGTCACCACCACCGACGGCAGACAGCTTCTGCTGCGCGATGATGGAAGCTTTCAGTTCCTCACCGGGAAACAGCGGTGGATTCCCGTCAACCCCTACCTTTCAAACACCAACCCCTATCTCGGCGCCGCCACCCCCACTCGCTCTCCTTACGTGACGCCGGCTCCCCTTCCAGCTTCCGTCCCAAGCGCAAAAATTCCCGCTGCCCCTGGAGTCCCCGAAGCGCCACAAGCCAAGGCGGCCACTCCTGGGACGGAGGAAAAGCCCAAAGGGTTCATGGGCGTGCTCGACGACTGGATCGACGAGAAAAAGAGCAAGAAATCCCGCATAAGGAAATAACGGGCGTGTGGAGATATCCCAAATTCCTTCTCGGTCCCCTGACCCGCAACACCCCCTGCCTCGCCTCCTTTCTCAGGGTGGCGCGGGGCCTCGGTCCAGCCTTAAAGAAGCATACGGCCGCCGACACTTCCCGCCGCGACTACGAAAACGCCGGCGCGGACATGTCCGCCGCGCCGCCGCCGGTTACCGATATGGCCAGCGCGTTTTTTCTCCGCGTCCTTCTCGAAGGGAACTATGAAACGGCCATCGAAATCGGAGCTTCCACGGGCGCCAGGATCACCACCCTGAAAAGACTGCTCGGGGCCGTTAACGCCTACGGCCTGGATATTATGAAAAATTATCAAACCCCGTTCGAAATGGAGGAGGTGCGGTTTGAAAAGTTTGACCCTTGCTTCTTCGCCTCTCCCCGCCCCGCCTCGCTGGTGTTGTCCAGGGGAACGTTGTGCTGTTTTACTCCTGATGAACTGGTGCCCTTCCTAACGGTTCTCCGCAAGGGATCTTACGATCTGGCCCTTTACGAGCCCATGGGCTATTTCCCCGCCGAGTTGGCCATCTCTCGAAGCCAAGAAAGCTTTTATCATCCCTATCCCGAACTTCTGAAAGATGCGGGATTCCGGCTGGCAAATGACGACTGGAACCGCTCTGTGGCCTTTTCCTTCAATGTGAGCATGATGGAATCCTGGTTCCCCGGCTACGCGGTCTGCCCGAAGTCATGAAAACGCCATGAACAGGGCTAACCTCTTCACCCTCCTTGTTAGCCTGCTTCTGGTCGTCGCCGTGACCGAGGTGGTCTTGCGCGTGGCCGGTGTTTCGTACCCCGAGTTCAACCGTCTCGATGCCCGTCTCGGCTGGGCACCGCGAGCCGGGGTGGAGGGCATCTACGCCTTCGAAGGGCGCACC
>CAZUHN010000079.1:0-3482 GCA_964620535.1 uncultured Nitrospinaceae bacterium
GTTGATATCGGGGGGACCTTTACGGACCTCATTTTTCTCGGAAAAAACGGCCATATCCAGGTCCGCAAGGTGCTCTCGACGCCGGATGACTTTGGGCGGGCCGTCTTCAAGGGAATCGAAGCCTTCCTGGGGGAGGAGGCCCTGCCGCCCGCCGCGATATCCGAAATTGACCATGGAACCACCGTCGCGACGAACGCCATCCTTGAACGGAAGGGGGCGAAAGTCGGGCTTTTGACGACGGAAGGATTCCGGGACATCCTCGAGATCCGGCGCGTCCGCCTGCCCGTCCTCTACGACCTTACATGGGAAAAACCCCTGCCGCTCGTTCCGCGCGAGTTGCGTCTCGAAGTCTGCGAGCGGATGGGCCCCGGCGGGGAAGTTCGCACAAAACTCGACCTTGCATCCGCTCGGAACGGTATCGCGAAATTGAAGGCTAAAGGGATCGAATCCCTCGCCGTCTGCTTTCTCCACAGCTATGCGGATCCGTCGCACGAAAGGGCGGTCGGCGGGATCGCCCAAGGAGAGATTCCCTTCGTATCTTTATCCTGTGACGTCCTCCCCGAGCTCCGCGAATACGAGCGGACGGCGACCGCAGTGGTAGACGCATACATCAAGCCCGTCGTGAACAGTTATCTGAAAAACCTCCGGGAACATCTCGATGGCATTGGAATCGACTCGCCAATCCTTGTGATGCAATCCAATGGCGGGATTATCTCGGAGACAGCCGCCGCGAATCATCCCGTTCACATCATCGAGAGTGGACCGGCAGCGGGGGTCATAGCGGCTGTCGCAGGGGGGGCGGCGGCCGGTCGGGAAAATTTAATCACCATTGACATGGGGGGGACCACAGCCAAAGCGTCCGTAATCGAGCGGGGAGAACTCACCCTCGCGGCGGAATACGAAGTGGGGGGCGGCTTCTCGCGCGGCAGCCGCCTCATCAAGGGGGGAGGCCACCTCATTCGTGTCCCGGCCATTGACATCTCCGAGGTGGGCGCCGGAGGGGGAAGCATCGCCTGGGTGGATGCAGGCGGGGTGATGCGGGTCGGGCCCGAAAGCGCGGGCGCGGACCCCGGGCCCGCCTGCTATGGTTTAGGAGGGGAACGGCCCACCGTCACCGACGCGAATCTCATTTTGGGCTACCTAAACCTGGAATTTCTCGTTGGAGGCGATCTCCGGATCGAGCCGGAGAAGGCGGAACGCGCGGTGGCTCGCGATATCGCCGAGCCGCTCGGTCTATCAATATTGAAGGCGGCAGAGGGGATTCACCGAATCGCGAACGCGACCATGCACCGCGCAATCCGTTCGGTAACCATCGAGCGCGGGCGCGATCCGCGGGATTTCACCCTCATCGCCTTCGGCGGAAGCGGACCGGCCCATGCGGCAGGCCTCGCCCGCGCCCTCGAAATATCGGCCGTCCTGGTGCCTCCGCACCCGGGGGTTTTCAGTTCGTTCGGTCTTCTGGTATCTGAGGTGGAGCACCTCTACACGCGTTCGCTCCTGACCGACCTGGCGAAATTCTCGCCTGCGGTCACGGAGTCCGTGTTGGGGGAAATGGAAGTGCGTGCGCGGGAAGATTTCGCCGCGGAGGGATTTACCGGGGAACGGCTCCTTTTGCGGCGCTTCGCCGATGTACGCTACCGGAGGCAAATCTATGATCTCCTCCTCCCGCTGCCCGACCGGCCGCTCGAGGAAGGAGACCGGGACCGCCTCGCAGCCGCATTTCACGAAGAACACAGGCGGACCTATGGATACGCGATGGAGGATGAGCGCCTCGAGCTCGTCTCCCTCAAGGTGCGGGCCCAAGGCGTGCGCGAGGGGCGGACGGCCCTTCCCTGGTCCGGCGCGGAGAACGGGGACGGCCCGCGCCCGTCCGGGAGGGAGGAGCGGATGGTATACTTCGGGGAAAAGAGCGAAAAGGTTCGCACCTCCGTCATCGGGCGCGCGGACCTGGGGGAAGCCCCCGTAGAAGGTCCCCTCATCGTCGAAGAATACGACTCGACCACCGTCGTTCCCCCCGGCATGCGGGTGCGGCGGGAGGCGAGCGGATTTCTCCTCCTGGAGGGCTGAGTATTGCGAAATACGGCCGAAACGGAATTGGGCATCGATCCGATCACCTTCGAAGTTCTCCGCAACGGGTTGGACGCCGTGGCCGACGAGATGGCCTATACCATCGTGCGCAGCTCCCGCTCCACGATGATCAAGGACTGCATGGACTATTCTGCGGCCCTTTGCACGGCCGAAGGGGACATCATCGCCCAGGGGGTGAACATTCCGCTTATGTTGTGCGCCATCCCGGACGCTCTTTACGCCACTCTCAATAAATTCGGCGACGACATTCATCCGGGAGATTGTTTTATTCTTTCCGACCCTTACGAGGGCGGTTCCCATCTTCCGGACATTTTCATGTTTACTCCCGTCTTCGCCGGGGATCGCCTCGTCGCCTTTTCAGCTACCTGCGCGCATCACACCGACGTGGGGGGGATGGCTCCGGGAAGCGCCGCCACCGAAGCCACCGAGATCTTCCAGGAAGGCCTGCGCCTCCCCATCATCAAGCTCTACGAAAAGGGCCGGGCGAACCGCACCCTGTACGAGATCATCGAGCGGAACGTGCGCTTCCCCTCGGTTCTGCTCGGGGATCTCGAAGCCCAAAGGTCGGCCTGCACGATAGGCGAACGGGAGGTGCTCCGGATCGTGGAGCGCTACGGCGTCGATACCTTCGTGGCGGGCATGGAGGTCCTTCTCGATTACAGCGAGAAAATTTGCCGGGAGGAAATCCGAAACTTTCCGGATGGGGTGTATGCGTTCACGGACTTTCTCGACGAGGACGGACTGGATCCCGACCCCATCCCTATTCGCCTCCAACTCACCATTGAAGGCGACCGGATACGGGCTGATTTTTCCGAGTCCGCGCCCCAGGTCCGGGGTTCTCTCAATTGCTCGCTCTCTTTCACGAAGGCCACGGTCTTTACGGCAGTGAAGTGTTTTTGCCGAAAGGATTTTCCGCCGAATTCCGGCTTCTTCCGCCCCATCGAGGTCATTGCGCCTGAGGGCACTGTGCTGAACGTCGCTTTTCCGGGCGCAACATTTATGCGGGGCCTTACGGGTTACAGGATCAACAACGTTCTCTTCGGCGCCTTCGCGCAGGCCATGCCGGATCGGGCCATCGCCTGTGACGAGGGCGGAACTTCCATCGTTTTGATGGAGGGACATGATGATGAAAACGAGCGGTTCCTCTATATGGAAACAATATCGGGAACCTGGGGCGCGCGGGCGGAGCTCGACGGGATCGACTGCGCCTCCAACGTGACCGGCCTCCAGTCGAATACCCCGGTCGAAGTGCTCGAGACGGAATATCCCATCGAGGTGGTCCGGTACGGTTTCGTGCAAGATTCCGGCGGAGCCGGGCGAAACCGCGGGGGGTTGGGGCTGGTGCGCGAGTACCGCTATATGGCTGAAAAAGGAAGGCTCCAGATGCGCGCCGA
>CAZUHN010000080.1:0-5819 GCA_964620535.1 uncultured Nitrospinaceae bacterium
CGGACGGGAAACGCCTGAAGGAAATGTTCCGAACGGCGCTCCCGCCGCCACCATGATTCCGGTGAAAAACTTCGGGCCATCGGACGATTTGCGGCTCGAGGTTGACGCGACGGCCATCTGCCGAAAGCTCCCACTCCGGACCGTTGGTGAAAATTCAGTAACCGTTGTCGCGGCGGGAAGAAAAGCTCTGTAGCACTGGAGCGAGGATCCGAAAAAACTTAAGAATTACGGTTTCATCCGTCCCCGGCTGCGGCCTTCTCTTTCATCATGAAAGGAATGAAAAATGGAGAGGATCGAAATTCACGTCCCCGGCGTTGACGAAGCGTATAATGCAACTCTTTTGGGTTCCGTCCCGGAATACGGCTTGGGAACGGGGAAGGGACTCGGCCACGCCGTTGTAACCTCGGGCGGAAGGACGCTCCGCATGTCGGGCTATCCCTCGATCAGCGAAGAAGGAGTGATCGGAAAAGGGGACATGGGCCTACAAACCACAATCGCTCTAGATCATGTCCGCAAAACCGTGGAAATGGCGGGAGGGACCTTCAACGACATCATTCATTTCACGTTTTTCGTGACCGATCACAAGCAATGTTGGGAAAAGCACCTGCCGACGCGCATCGCCTACTTCAAGGAGCATTGGACGCGGACGAAACCGCCCTGCATCACCACCATCGGAGTCTCCTTCCTGTTTCATCCCGACATGATGATCGAGATCGAGGGAATCGCCGCTCTGGATTAGCGAGGCGCGAAGTCTCTCCCCCGAGCGTTTTGATAATCGCCTTCCGTTTCAGCGAGACGTTTGGGGAGGGGGAGGCCGGCCTCGATTTACTTGAGGGCGGAAATCGTACGTTGCCTGATCCCGCCACTAAATCCCTTTCCCGAGAGCGAGGGCAAAGTAGAAGGTGAAAAGCGTGATGACGATGTTTGCCAGATTTATCCGGCCGACGACACGTAGCAGGCGCAAGCGCTCCTCGAAGGTATCGGCCAGGGGCCTTCCGTTCCCCGTGGGCCCTGTTCCGCGAGTGAGGCGAAGGCCGAGAGCGAAAAACTGAAAGCTCATGCCCATGACAAGGAGAAAGACGCCCCCTAGCTTGAACGCCAGCAGAAAGAAAAGCTTTCCGAACGACAATCCCATTGCCGTCTTCAGATCGGTCAGGTTCCACGCCCCGGTCAGGATGAGGAGACCCATGAAAAGTAGCAAGAGTGGGTGAAAAAAGCGAAGTATCGAGACCACCACGCTCGCGTATTCAGTCGGGCTAAGTCGCCACCGCAGACTCGCCAAAAGGATCTGGAAAAGGACCATCCCTCCCAGGAAAAGGGCCGCCATGACGATGTGGACGTACAGGAGCCAGAAGTAACTTCCCGGCATCGAAACCCTCAGCAAACTCGGTCGGATGAGCGAAAGAAAGAACCCTGGCCGCAGGGAGCAAGGCGGGGGAGATTTGTCTCGGCCGGAATTTAGGGAAGCCTACCCCAGCTCCTCTCCCTTCGGAAAAAATGCGTCGTATATCTCGGGCCGCTGCCATTGACTCAGCACCCCAGCCTTGGCTCCGTTCTTCGAGGACGAGCCGGGCTGATCCCGCTCTTCGCGCAGCTGGCGGACACGCTCCAAATCGATATCGATGAGGAACGTGCCCGGCTTCGTGCTCTCGAAAATAATCTCCTCCGGGGTCGTCACCATGGCGAGTCCCCGTTGCTCGGGGCCAAATAGGTTCTGGGTGGTCACCACCACCGCGAGGTTTTCGATGGCGCGCGCCCAGATGAGGTTCCGCCATGTGGCCCAGAGCTTGTTCTTGTCCACTCCCGCGGGCAGAAAAATGAGCTCCGCCCCGCGGAGAGCGAGGGCCCGCGCTACCTCGGGCATATAGACCTCGCTGCACATCGCAAGGCCGACCTGGGCGTGGGGGGTTTCGAACACGGGGAATTCGCTTCCCGCAACGTACTGGAAATCCCAGTAGCCCCCCCCGGAGTAAATCCACGGGCCCGGCGGGTGGGTGCGCCGGTAGACGCCAGGGGGGCCGGTTGGCCGGGCAAGAACGAGTAGATTGTGGGCGGTGCGGGCTTCCTCGTCGATCGGCTCGAGGGTGCCGAACTGGACATAGACGCCGCAGCGTTCCGCCGCTCCGGTCATGGCCTCGATGGGATCGAACGTCACCGGCAACCGCCACGGCCCGGGGTAGGTCTCGGGAAAGGCGACGAATTCGGCACCCTGGTCGGCCGCCGCCTCCACGGTGCGGACCGCGTCGGCAACGTTTTTCTCGTCTTCGGGAGGACAGTGAGCCATCGGCTGGACAAGGGCAAGTTTGAAACTCATAGCGTAGATTCCTCTACGTCCGTGGGCCGGCGGCCTTAACTGCACCGCTGATACCCTCCTCGTAGGTCTTGAAGTTCTCAATGAAGAGATCTCCAAGTTTTTTTGACATGTCGTTGAAAGCTCTCGTGTCGGCCCAGGTATTTTTCGGAAGCAGCATCTCAGAGGGCACGTTCAGACACTGATTTATTACCTCAAACCCAAAGACAGGGTCTCTTGTCCTAGAGGCGCTGTCCAGTTCACCAGAGTGGATAGCATCAATGATCGCACGGGTGTAGGGCAATTTGATCCGGGAGCCAGTGCCATACGCTCCACCACTCCAACCGGTATTGATCAGCCAAACGTTCGTATTGTGTTTTTTCATCCTTTCGGCCAGCATCTGAGCGTACTTAGACGGGTGCCAGACGAGAAAGGGACTTCCAAAACAAGCAGAGAACGTCACCTCTGGCTCCGTGATACCCATTTCTGTGCCCGCGACCTTGGCCGTGTAACCACTGATGAAGTGGTACATGGCATGTTCGGGCGACAACTTGCTTATGGGTGGGATGATACCGAAAGCGTCACAGGTCAGGAAAATAATGTCCCGCGGATGGCCCGCGATGCAGGGCACCTTGGCGTTCTCAATATATTCGATCGGATACGCCCCCCGGGTATTTTCGGTAATGCTTGCGTCTGAGTAATCAACATGATGGTGCTGGTCCTCAACAATGACATTCTCCAGCAGTGAACCGAAGCGGAGCGCACGGAAGATCTCGGGCTCAGATTCTTCGGTGAGATCGATGGTTTTCGCGTAGCATCCGCCCTCCATGTTGAAGATGCCGTTGTCGGTCCAGCAGTGTTCGTCGTCACCAACGAGCAGACGCTTGGGGTCCGCTGACAAGGTCGTTTTTCCGGTACCGGACAGGCCGAAGAACAGCGACGAACGATCCGTCTTTGGGTCGGTCGTCGCCGAACAATGCATGGAAAGAACACCTTCCTTGGGCATGAGGTAATTCAGGATTGTAAAGACCCCTTTTTTCATCTCACCTGCGTATTCAGTCCCCAGAATGACCATCTCTCGATCTTCAAAGTTCAGATCGACGGTGGTGGTAGATGTCATGCCGGCGGTCAACCGGTTGGAGGGAAACTGGCCCGCATTGAAAATAACGTAATCAGGCTCGCCGAACGAATCCAATTCTTGAACGGTGGGCTTGATCAACATGGTGCTGATGAACAAGGCGTGGTACGGGCGGGCGCAGATGATACGGACCTTAATGCGATGCTCAGGGACCCAGCCCGCGAACGTATCGACGCAGTAGAGGATGTCACGAGTGTTGAGGTAGTCTTTCGCTCGCTCTCGATTGATTTGAAACGTTAACTCATCCAATGGAAAATTAACTGGTCCCCACCAGATGTCATTTTCCGATTCGGGGTTCTTGACAACGCGTTTGTCTTTGGGCGAACGCCCCGTTTTTTCCCCCGAATGAGCAATCAGCGCACCAGTATCGGCAATGCAGGCACTCGGGTCGCGCCTTATCGCCTCTTCGTATAACAAAGCGGGGCCGCAGTTTCGCAGAACATTGTCGACATGAATTCCGTAACGTTTAAGGTTGAAGTTGCTCATTGACTTATCTTCTCCCTGAGTTTTCATCGATCGATGGAAGACCAAGAGGGCTAAATTGTCTAGAAGCGACCCCTTCAAATCTTCCAAATATCCCGCTTTGGTAGTTTTATCGAATGATATCAATTAGTTATGAGGGCATCCATTGCCCTTCTTATTTCCACTGATTAATTTTGGTCAATATCGGACACGGCCAGAATGATTGCAACAACAAAGCAGTGGCAAATTTGTGTCCGCTGCTTCACTTTCCTGCTATTCGTACAGAGATTATCACTCGAGGACCGCACTGATGAAAGGAAGCCTCCTGCTACGGGTGAAAACAGAGATCAATCTTCTTGTTGCTCGATTTGATATTCGCCAGCTATGCCGGCGTCGACCTCATGCCAATGGGCGACCATTTCTTCTCCGGCGTGTCATCATAGGAAGACCATTCGGCCGTACCGGATCAAAGGGAAACCGACGAGACCTGTCGGTAAATCTCTGACGAGGACGCTGTTCGTCTGGAAATACCTCAAATGAGAGGTGATCTCCCCCACAAGGGAGAAATGGTCCGCGGTGCTGGACATAGCGCTACCGCCGCGGTCCACATCTCTGGAGGTCCATGCGGACTCATCGCGGTATCGGTCGAGATGCTCACGGATCTCGCGCATGGGAACAGACGAAAGGAGATCAGGCACGAGCTTTCGCGCCTCCTTCACCGAGACATGGTTCTTGTTTTTGCTTCGGCTTGTATATCCGGTCTCCTCGTACGAATCATTTCGGGTGTTTAGAAAAAAAAGGAAGCCTGGAGACCTCTCCTTCGAAAATGCCATCGTTGAATTGAATCTCAACTCGGGTTCCAGGAACCATTGCGTCCCGGTGCAGATAGGCGAAGGCGATAACACCTTCCAGGGTAGGGGAAAAGATCGCCCGCGTTATCACCCCGGTCTCTCTCTTGTCAAACATCACGCGCGCCCCTTCGGGGGGGACGACGTTTCCCGCAATTCGGATGCCGACGAGGCCTCGATTCACCTGGCCAAGGTATTTTATCTTCGCGATGACCTCTTGGCCAATGTAGCAGCCTTTTTCGAAATCGACGGCTCTATCCTCCAACCCTGCCTGCATCGGATTCACGTCCGGTCCCAGCTCTCTTCCAAAAAGGGGGATCCCCGCCTCCATAGAGAGGGATTCGAAGGCGGCCGTGCCCCCAGGGCGGGCGCCCGCCGCTTCTACCTTTTCCCACAATTCACCGGCCCGATCCCGGTGCCCCATGAGCAGATAGCCGTCCTCGCCCGTCCAAAGCGTACGTGCTGCGAGGACATCTACGCAGGAGGTGTTCCCGTTCTCCGGAAGATCGGGGATCTCAAGTCCCGCCTCGGAAAGACAGGGGCGGGACGCGGGGCCGAATATCCCCAACGTGAATATCTCCTTCGTGCAGTCGCGCACTTCGACCTGATCCATGATGATGAACGTGTCGATGGCCTCTGCGAACACCGGCGCCATGCCCGGGGCAAGGTCGGCGAGCAGGCCAGCCTCATCGCGGTACAGCGTCATGTCAACCACGATCTTGCCCTGGCGGGTGAGAAAGGTGGAATAGGCGCCCTCGCCGGGCCCAAGGCCTTCCACCAGGTTTGAGAGCATGCCGTTGAGAAAGATGACGGCATCGGGCCCCTTGAAGCGGATCTTCCCTCGGTGGGAAAGGTCGATAAGCAAAGCGGATTCCCGACACGCGATGTGCTCGGCCCTCGCGTCTCCGAAATCGGCGGGAATCCGCCATCCGGCCTCCTCGACGAAGCGCGCCCCGGCGGTCTCGTGCAGGACGTGAAGAGACAAATCGGCCACTAGTATCCTCCCCGGAACACGCTTCCCCGTTGGGAATGGCGCTTCGTATTGTGGGCGGCCCAAGCGGGAGAGGGAACGGATTCCATG
>CAZUHN010000081.1:0-3250 GCA_964620535.1 uncultured Nitrospinaceae bacterium
ATCAGACATGAATCAGTGAACATTCGTCTACTTCTGGAGTCGATCATGTTCACCCTTCTCCTCCGGAGGATCCACGTATGGCCGCGCAAGCTCCCATGACCGCCGAAAGTGCCGACGATTATTTCATCCTGGACATCGAAGCCCATATCATGCCCCAGGATTACCGCAAGTACGTGAATTATTTTCCGGATATGGCGTGCCTCGACTACGCCCATGTGATGGCCCGGAAAACCAAGTGGACCAACCCGGTCACCGGCGAGGAAGGGGGGCACCCCGGAATGGATTGGTCCGCCGATAATCTTATTGCCGGAATGGACGAAGGCGGCGTGGACATGGCGTCCATCCTCCGCGAGTCGTTCGTCGATGCCACGAAAAATTCCGCGCCGTTCTCGACCAATTATCATATTATCGAAGCCATGGAGAAGTATCCCGACCGCTTCACCGGCCAATCCAATGTCGGTCCTCATATGAAGCGGGGAATCGACAACGCCATCTGGGAGTTGGAATATCTTCACACTCAAATGGGCTTCAAATGCACCAAGGTCTACTCGCCCGAGGATGGGTATCTGAACGACCCGAAAATGTTTCCCTTTTATGCTAAATGCGAAGAGCTCCAGATACCGGTTTGCTTCCATACCGGGTTTACCATTCGCATTGGAATGACCAAATACTGCCAGCCGATTCTCCTCGACGATGTGTGCAGCGCCTTCCCGGATCTCAAGGTCATCGCCTACCACTTCGGTTTTCCCAACCAACAAGAGCTTTACATGCTTGCCTACAAACATCCGAACCTCTACATCGGAATGAGTTCCATCCTGGGGCTGATCCAGTGGGGACCCGTCAAGCTTCGCCACTTCATCGGCGAGATATTTTCGTTCGGCGTGGGCGATCGGCTCATCTGGGGGACGGACTGGCCCGGCACGGGGCACAGGCAGATGGTGCAGGCCATCCTGGACCTGAACATGCCCGAGGAGCTCAGCCGCGAATGGGGATATCCACCCATCACCCGGGAATATAAAGCCGCCATGTTCGGCGGGACTGCGGCCAAGCTCCTCGGAATCGACCCCGAGACCAGCAAGCTCGCGCATAAACGTAAATAATCGTAATCGGATTCGGCCTGAACTCTTGAAGGAGGTCGTACAATGGGAAATCAGATCCCAAGCCGTATGAAAGCAGCCATTCTGCGTGAGTGGGATCGGCTCAAGGTCGAAGAGATGGATGTGCCCGCGATGGGTCCGGGTGAAGCGCTGTGCCGGGTGGGGGCGTGCGGTTTCTGCGGAACCGACATCCGCATCGTGCACGGAGTTCACAAGACTTCGTTTTCGCCCACTCTTCCTCATATTCCCGGCCACGAATGGGCCGGCGAAGTCGTGGCCGTGGGCGAGGAGGTCGAGGGGCTCCGCCCGGGCGACCGCGTTGTGGGCGAGACCTCCCGGGGCTGCGGAAATTGCCGGATGTGCCGGACGGGCAACTACCACCTTTGCGATCACCACGGCAATCTCGCCAAGGGCTTTCGGATGTATGGCTTCAACTACCCCGGCGCTTTCGCTGAGTACGTCGTGCGCCCGCCGGAGGCCCTGGTCAAGATGCCGGACACCATGAGTTTCGAGGAAGGCGTCGCCGCCCATGTGCTGGCCCAGGCCTTGCACTACGTGGAGCGCGCCGGGGTTTACGCCGGGGATGACGTGGCCATTCTGGGCTCGGGTGTTCAGGGATTGCTCGTCCTCCAGGTCGCCCGGCTGAAAGGGGCCAGGCGCGTGTTCATGAGCGGCCGTGGGGCGCGCCTGGATGTCGCCAAGGAGTTCGGAGCGGACGAGGTGTTCGACTACACCCGGGACGATGTAACACAGCGCTTCCTCGATCTCACCGACGGGATGGGGGTAGACGTGGTGTTTGAATGCGCGGGCAAGGCCGAGTCCATGCGGACCGCCTCGGACGCCACCCGCATGGGTGGGCGCATCGCCCTCATCGGGATTGTGAACAAGGCCGAGGGCGTTCTCCTGGACACCGATACCATCGCTCTCCACGAGATGACGGTTTACGGGATGCGGGGCAGCCCCCACACCGGAGGTGGCGCGGTGAGCCTTGTCGCCAACGAGCAGGTGAAAACCGCCCCGCTCGTTACAAAAACTTTCGCGCTCGATGATATCGAAGAGGCTTTCAAAACCTTTGAAAGCCGGCAGGATGGCGCGCTGGGGATTCTCGTCATCCCCTAGGGCTCTCGTTATCCCTAATAACGGATTTTAAAATGCCTTCCAAAAAATTACGCAAAGGGAAAAAGAACCCGGCCGGGTCCGGCTCTAAGATACCCCTTCTCGATCTCCACCGGTGCATGATCCGTATCCGCTTTTTCGAGGAAAAGCTGAGGGAACTCTATGCGGCCGGCCGCGTCAGGGGTCTTGTTCATTTGTCCATCGGCCAGGAAGCGGTGGCCGCCGGCGTATGCGCCAATTTGCGAGACGAGGACTATATCGTCAGCAACCACAGGGGGCACGGCCATCTCATCGCAAAAGGCCTCGGCCCCCCCTCTATGATTGCCGAGCTTTTCGGCAAGCAGGATGGCTGCTGCCGCGGCCGGGGCGGTTCGATGCACATGGGCGATCTCGGGAAGGGCATTCTTGGGGCGAACGGCATCGTCGGAGCGGGCCTTCCCATCGCGGCGGGGGCCGCACTCTCGGCGAAGGTGCTGGGGAAAAATCACATCTCGGTTGTTTTTTTCGGCGACGGCGCTTCAAACCAGGGAACATTTCACGAATCGATGAACCTCGCCGCCGTGCTCAAGCTTCCGGTTCTTTTTGTGTGTGAAAACAACCGCTACGCGCTCTCCATCTCCCAATCGAGCCACATGGCCATTGCTCACGTGGCGGATCGGGCGCTCGCCTACGGGATGCCGGGGGCCGTCGTTGACGGGAACGATGTCGGCGCGGTCTTCGAGGCGGCAAAAGAAGCCACCGCCCGCGTCCGGGCCGGCAAGGGACCTTATCTTTTGGAGTGTAAAACCTACCGGTGGCGGGGACACGGCGAATCGGACCCCAGCGGCGGGACCAAACTCCGTCCCGCCGAGGAAATAGCCGAGTGGCGAGAGCGATGCCCCATCGAGCGGGCCGAGAAAGCTCTCCTTTCGGGCGGTCTCTCAACGAAAAGAAAACTCGCCAATCTCCGCGCGAAAGTTTTGACGGAAATGGAAGACGCGGTGACTTTCGCCGAGAACAGCCCCTTGCCCGAAGCCGTTGATTTCGCCGATTTCGCC
>CAZUHN010000082.1:0-2771 GCA_964620535.1 uncultured Nitrospinaceae bacterium
TATCCAACTGTCGGGCGATTGGACGTACATTTGAAGTACCGGATCCAACTCAATCGGCGATATCTCCCAATTTCCTTTTCCAGATTCGAGTTTTTCCGCCGCGGTTCCGCTGAGGAGGAGGGGTTCAAGAAGGAGGATGAGTTGTCGGGTCTCGGTGGCTGTGCCTACGTTGGAGAGGGCCTCGATTGCGATGGCCCGCGATGAGGATTCCCCCCGCGCCAAAGACTCTGAAACGGTATCGACGGTCTTTTCATCTCCGATAACGCCAAGAAGCTCCAGCAGGAGGACCTGCTGTTCTTGAACTTTTTCCCACAAAGCTTTCTGGAGCATGAAAAGTTTTTCGCGATGCGGATTCTGCTCGATCGTTTTTAAATGGTTGATAATTTCATAAACCTCGTGGAGATGGTCCAGCGAGTAGGCGATAATCTCGTTCTCGAGATCTTCTTCGGTCATCTCGTCCACGGATTTCTCCGACCACCGCATGAGCAATTTGGGCATAAACTTGAACATGGACCCGCCTTCCAGGCGGAGGGCGAATCTGCGTTTGACCGCTTTGAGCGCGTTGACCGTCTCCCTCCGAACCTCTGCGTCCGGGTCCGATAGGATCATGACGAGCCGCTCGAAATTGGACCGCGTGGCTTTCAGGCCCAACAGCCGAACGCCGCGCTGGCGAATGAGCGGGTGCGTGTCCTTCAACACGGTCTCCAATATGTTTTCGATTTGATCGATATCCTCGTACCGCTCGGGTAACAGGCGTTCGATCGAGTCCATGGCCGCTTCCCGGACTTCCTTCTCCGAATTCTGAAGAAAAGGAACGAGCCGGCGAATGAAGCGGGGGTTCTCCAGGTGACCGATACATCCCAAAGCGGATATGCATTCAGATTTATTGTTGGATTCCAGCATGGAATGAAGAGTTTGCAATCCGGATGCGAGCCAGAACAGGTCCCCCGACTGGACGAGTAGCTCCACCGCCTGAGTCCGGACTTGAGCGGATTCGTGTCCGAGACTTTCGTGGATTTGATCCACGTATTCGTCAATGCGGCCGGCTTTTGCGACGGCGCCCATACTCGCAATCCTGCAGCCCGACTCGGGGGAGGCGAGCGACTTTCCCCATACCCGGCGGACTCGCTCATCGTCTTTGCCCCAAGGGGAGAGGAGGCTGATGAGGCCGCAGTTCGCATGCCCTTTCCTTCTGGGAATTTCGTCGAGGATGATTTCCAATGATTCGCCCCCCCCCTTTTCGGAGAGCATCCCCGCGGCGAAGAGGCAAATTTCGTCGTCCCCCTCCCGGACATTTTTTTTCAAAATCTCCATGCTCTCCTGATCCACGGTTTCGAAGCCTTCCTGCGCGAATTTGAAGAGGCCGAGATTTTTTTCCTCCAACATTTTCCTGAGGGCCGCGCCGTATTCGCGCCGCATCAGGAAGCCTGAGGCGAGATACGCAACCGCGAGAATGATGGAAATGAAGGCGAGCCATCTCGGGCTGAGCGGAAACAGGGCCAACCCCGTGGGCTTGATGATGAGGAGAATCACGCCGCTGACGATGCTCGCAACGGCCACGATTTGCCCTGCGACGAACGCGCCCACGCGCCCCCGGACCGTCGGGGAGAGCGCGTTGTAGAGGAGGGCGTTAATGGGATTCCGGATCGATTCTTGAAGGTTTTTGTTGTTGAATCGGAGGAAGACGGCGGTCAGGAATGAAGGATAGATGAACATCCCGAAAAGGCCGATTAAGGTGGTTATCGGGTAAAAAATATTCGCCGAGCCAATGCCCAGCCGCCGGATCACGCGGGGGGTTATGAACGTTTGCACCAGCAGGGAGAAAGCGCTGCCGATGGCTGTGAAGTAGCCGAGGAAGGAGGCGAGCTGCGCTTTGTCTTGGAAAATATCACGGAACACGACACTGTACTGGAAATCCTGGAAACCTCTGAGGATCACCACGAAAAAACTGAAGAGGGCGAAAGCCGCAACGTATTTGTTGGTCTTTACGAGGGCTAGGTTTCCGCCGCCTTTTCCGTCTTTCTTCGCTCCCCCTTTCTTCCGGGAGGTGGCGGCTCCTTCCAGCAGATGGTCTTTCAGGTTGTTCTGAATGTAGTGGACGAATCCGAAACTGAGTAGAATGGCCCCGATCCAGACAAAAAGAACGTTGGCCACGCTCCCGAGGAGGGTGACCAGGAAGGGGATCATCAGACCGCCTGCGATGCCTCCGTATCGTCCCCCCGTGAGAATGATGGGAACGAGCCGCTTCGACTGGAGCACGTCAAGATAAAGACCATAAAGAGTGCGGAAATTGTTCGGAAGCATGTTTGTGAACATGACGAACAGCGTGTGCAGCAAGGGGAATGCGATCGGCATTCCGTATGCCTGGATACCCGCGCCGATTAAAAGGCGGATGCCCATGATCAGGCAGATGAAAAACAAGAGAACGAATCGGAACATGGCGGGAATCGAAAGCCTTGCCGTGAGCGCGGAGTAACCGCCGCTGACGAGGATGATCACAAACGCGTTGAAGATGTACATGAAGGGGAGGAAGCTGGGGCCGACTTCGGAGAGAAAAAGGGCCTCGGAGATGGCGAGGCCCATGGAAAATTGAATGCCGATCAGGAAGTAGAAGAAAAAAAACGCAGTGAATACTAGGAGTTCATCTTCACGGATATTGAAGACGCGTTTAATAAACGTAGCCATTATGTCCGAAAATACTATGCGCCGGCCCGGAAAACGGCAAGTCCTAGGGGGAGAAAAGAAAACTCGGGTTCCGAGGGGCTATGTTA
>CAZUHN010000083.1:0-2227 GCA_964620535.1 uncultured Nitrospinaceae bacterium
CTGCATGGCCCGGGCGGCGGGCTTCACCCCCCGGCGGCGGAACTTCTTCTACGAGCTGATCTGAGCGTTTTCATCCCGCTCCTTTTAGTCCCATTCTCGATGCGGAAACGGGGTTTCCGGAAATGAAACGCACCCTCTGGCGGGCGGGGCTGATGTGTCCGGTGGTGGAGCCGTCGATTCGAGACGGCGCTATTCTGGTTGAAAGAGGGCGCGTCCGCGCCATGGGCCCCGCCGCTCGCCTCCTGACCGATACCCTCGGCGCCGAAGTTCGCGAATTCGAGAAGGCCATCCTCGTTCCCGGCTTGGTGAACGCTCACGTCCATCTCGAGCTGACCTTGCTTTCGATTCCGAGGTTGCCCATGTCGGAGTGGATCGTGCGCCTCGTCCGTGAGGTCCGGGGGTGGGAGTCGGACCGCTTTCTGGCGTCGGCCCGGGCGGGCGTCCGGGAATCCCTCGCCGCGGGAGTGACCTGCGTGGGGGACATCTCTCTCTCGGGCCAGAGCGCCGCCGCGGTGGCGGAGGCGGGTCTTCGGGGGGTGGTGTTCCACGAGGTGCTCGGCCTCGACCCCGGCCGCGCCGGGGCGGTTATGGCAGAGCACCTTCCCTTCCTCGAAGGGGCGCAAAGAGGTACCGCCCACCCGGGGGTGAGCCCCCACGCGCCCTACTCCACATCGCTGGACTTGTACGAGTTGGCGCTCTCGGCGGCCGGGGAGCGCGGCTGGCCGGCCGCCACCCACCTGGCCGAAAGCCCGGAGGAGGTCCGCTTTCTTGCCCGGGGAGATGGCCCTTTCGCCGATATGTACAAGGCGCTGAGGGGTCCTTGCGAAGAGTACGCGCCGTCCGGGAAAAACCCGGTTCGCCATCTCGCGGCGGCGGGCCTGCTCGCGGGACTGGATTTGGCGGTCCACTGCAACCAGACGGATGCGGAGGAGTGGGCGCTCCTCCGCCGGGCGGGGGTTTCGGTATGCCTCTGCCCGCGGACGGCCGTTTTTTTCGGCCACCCGTTCGCGGACGCGGAAGGGATGCGGGAGGCGGGCCTCCCGCTCTGCCTGGGAACGGACAGCCGGGCGAGCAGCCCCTCCCTCTCTCCGCTCGAGGAGGCCGCCGCCTTGGGGGAGGCCGCTCCTTCGCTCTCCCCCGATGCCCTCCTCGGGATGTGCACCCGCGCAGGGGCCGAGGCCCTCGGCGTCGCCGGGGAGGGGGCGGGCGCCCTCACCCCGGGCGGGGCCGCGGACTTCGCCCTCATCGAACCCCCGGGGGAAGCCCCTCTCGAGGCGGCCGGGCTCTTCCTCCCCGGCGCGGAGGTGCACCTCACCGCCGTGGGGGGCGAGGTGGCGTATCCTTTTCCGGATTAGGGGTTCGCGCCTTCTTCTTTTCAGGGTGGGGGATTGGGGCTAGAATCTTCTTCTCGAAACGCGAAACGCGAAACGCGAAGGCAGCCGCGTGTCCCGCCTGCTGGGCGGATGCGCGGAGGAATTTTCCATCTTTATTCCGCGAATCCATACGTGCGCGGGGAGGGTATCATTTCATGGCGAGCCAAAGAGCCATCTTCGACAAGACCGACTGGAAAACGCGCAAGCCGCGCTACGACGTGGCGGAGGCCGGGATGGGGCGCGTCCTGGCCATCCGTATGGCCCCGGGGGACGATCTTTTCGGTACCACCCTCAAGATCTGCAAGGAGCGGGGGGTCAGGGCAGGGGTCATCCTGAGCGCCGCGGCGAGCCTGCAAAAGGCGGTCCTCCGCAACGTGTGGCAGTTTCCCGATCCCTTCCCCATCACGGACGCGTGCCGCATCTTCACCCCCGTACAAGGCCCCTTGGAGTTGCTCCAGATGAGCGGAAACATCACCCAGACCGAGGCGGGCGAGCCTTACCTCCACGCGCACGTGACCATCTCTCTCGGCCGTCCCGAGGCGACCTGTTTCGGCGGCCACCTCGTCGAGGGCTGCGCCATTTTCAGCACGTGCGAGATGGTCATTGCCGAGATGGCGGACATCGCCTTCATGCGGATCATGGATAAGCACACCCGGGTGGGGGAGGTGTTCGGCATCTCCCGCATCGGAAAGTCGGAGGCCCAGGTGAAGAAGGAAATCCGCAAGCGCAAGGCACGGCCGAGACCGGCCGGAGTGAAATAACTTGTCCGCCTCTCTTCAGACCGTCCTTTTGCTCCTCGAGGCGACCGTCCTCGGGGGACTCATCGGGCTCGAGCGCGAGAGGAGCAACCAGCC
>CAZUHN010000084.1:0-8716 GCA_964620535.1 uncultured Nitrospinaceae bacterium
AAGTTTGAATTTAAATACCTTTAAGGTTAATTAGACCGAAATGCCTTCGAAAGCAGCGCCTCGACCTTGGAATGAGCATCTGCCGCTGGAGCCTTAGACATGTAACATCCTGAATCATTGCCATAGTCGGCATCGAAACAGTGGGGCCCTCCCTTGTAGAAATGATACTCAATGGGCGTACCCTTGGCTTTTTGTCTCTTAACGACAGACTGACAGAGCGGAATATCGACGTAGGAGTCGTTACTTCCTTGAAAGATCGCCACTGGAATGCTCTGCGTCCAGGCGCGGTCATAAACTTCCGTAACGCGAACCCCCATAACCGGTTTGCGACAACCAGGGTAGAAAGCAGCTACTGCCTTGAGCCCGTTAAGACCAAGAGGCGGCACTTCCGTTAGTCCTTTTAACGGTCCCGCAGGTGGTGCTTGGACGAGGGCGTCGAGCGCGGTGTCACCTCCGTGGGACATCCCTATTAACGCGAAACGGGTTTTGTCTACGAAAGATTTTTTGCGGAGAATATCCAACGTGATGAAGATGTCTGCAGCTCGTTCACTGGGCATTAAACCAGGACCCATCATCGCATCTGCACTAACGCCTCGAGCGGAGGCACTGTCAATGAAAACAGCCGCATAACCACGCGCAACCAACCAATCCATCCAATCAGAATAACCTTTGCGCCAGGTTGGATCGTTCGCGCCATGAAGAAGGACGACTGTTGGAAATGGTCCGTCGCCCGCCGGTGTACGCACTTTCATAGTCGGTTCTAATCCGGTCCGGAGGTAATCAGGACTTCTTGGTTCAATCGTCAAGGAACACGCCTAAAGGGTCATACAGAATCCAACAAATAAAATTCGACTAAACATAGATTTCTCCAAGATAGAAAGAAAATTATACTAACGACATATTTCCTTTATTGCGGAGCAAACCTCGTACAGTTAGAGGAAATTTGCACAACGATAAAAAATAATATCATGTTTCTATCTGAAATATAAAGAGATGCTAGCGAACACCTTGTGATCGAAGGTTATAGATTATGGCCCGAGTAAGGTAAATTCCCACTTCTTTTGAGCCGACATTTCCCATATGGGAAATGTCGGAGTAAGGGAATATCGGATCTTCCGCCATAATCGTCCCGCCGTCCTCGCCCCCTGCCGGAATGCCTAGGCGGGAATGGGCGAGAGAATACCGATTTCCTGCATCAATGTCTGCAAATTCTCTGTGTCCGCGGGGGAAAGCGGCTGGACCGGCTCCCGGGGCACCCCGGCGGGATAGCCGATCAGATTCAGCGCCGCCTTCAGTGCGGCCGGCCAGGTGCCGGTGCCCATCATGAACTCGTAGATCCGGGTCAGCTTGAAGTGCATCTCGCGGTACTCCTCGCCAGGCTTCTCGGCGGCGAGGGAACGCAGGCGCGAAGCGGTTTCACCAAAGAGCTCCGGCCCGCTCGAGATGAAGCCGCGCGCGCCCAGGCTGAGGACGGGCAGGAGGAGGGGGCACGGCCCGATGAAGATGCAGATGCGCTCTGCAAAGACCCGGATAATTTGAGAGACGTGGAACATGTCCCGCGAGGCCTCCTTGAGCCCGACGACGGGGACAGCGTCACAGATCGCCCCGAGATCTTCTGCCCCGGCATTGAGGCCGGTTCGGCGGGGGGAGTTGTAGAGCACGAACGGCAGGGGGACGGCCTCGTGGATCGCCTTGAAGCGGTCAACCAATTCTTTTCGCGTCGCCTTCAGCACATAGGACTGCGGACCGGTCATGAGCCCGCCCATCCCTGCCTCGGCGGCGATCTCCGCGGCATCGATAGTCTGGCGTGCGGAGGGATAGCTCGCGCCCATGATGACTGGCACCCTTCCGGCCACCACCTTTACGGCCGTCTCGGCCAGGCGTTTCCGGTCCCCGGCGGTGAGGTTCCAGGCCTCTCCGTTGTCCCCGGCGACACAGATGCCGTCGACGCCCTGGCTCAAATGCCACCGCAGCCCTTCTGCGAAATCATCGATCATCAGTTCGCCCGCTTCGTTGAACGGCGTCACGACGGCGGGGACGTTCCCTTCGATATGCAGGGTCTCGTTCATCGCATCTTCCTCTTGTGAGAATAATTGGATGCGCAAAAGGAGGCGGGGTGTTCCTTCGCAGCCTCCGCGCGTTTCCTTACATCCGGCCGGCGTCCACCTTCAGGTACTCGCCCGTGATCGCGCTGAAGGCGTCGCTGGCCATGGCCAGGGCGGCGGCGGCGACCTCCTCCGGCTCCACCCATTTTCGCATGGCGGCGACATCCGTATAAGCGGTCTTGATGATCTCCTCGGGCGAGCGCCCCTCCACCTTTGCCCGGGTGGCCACCACCCGATCCATCAAGGCGCCGCTGATGGCCCCGGGGCAAAGGGCGTTGACCCGGATGCCCAAGTGGCCCACCTCATGAGCCACCGCCTGTGTGATCCCGGTGACGGCGAATTTGCTCGCCGTGTAGGCGCTCCGGTTCGGATAGCCGCGCAGCCCCATCAAGGAGGACATGTTGATGATGGACCCGCCCTGGCGCTTCAAGAGGGGGATGGCGTACTTGGTGCAGAGGATGACGCCGCGCACGTTGATGGCGATGGTCTCGTCGAACTTCGCCACGTCCAGATCCTCGGCGGCGGAGACGGGGCCCGTGATGCCGGCGTTGTTGACCAGGATGTCGAGCCGGCCGTAGGTATTGTCACACGTCTCGAAGAGCGCCTTCACGTCCTCTTCGACGGAAACGTTCATCTGGAAGGCCAGCCCGGAAATCTCCGCCGCGACGCGGTCGATGGTCTCTTTCGTACGCCCCGTTACAATGACCCTGCTACCCTCTCCCGCAAAGACTCTCGCCGTCGCTTCGCCGATGCCCGTTCCGCCGCCGGTGACGATGGCGACCTTGCCGTCCAGGATTCCGCTCATAGATTCTTCCCTGTTTGCAGAGACTTATCCCCGGACCGCCTCCTCCACTGCGGAGAGTAGTCCGTCGATGTGCGCGTCCGTCGTGGCGGTGGAAACGCATCCCTGCAGATTTGAGGTCAGCAAAAATCCTTTGTTGAGAAGCTCAAGGGAGAGGGTTTTTTCCCAATCCCGGTCTATCGTTAAGGTATCACGGTAGTTTGCGATCTCGTGTAAGGTGGCACTGATCTTGAAAAGGGAGCCTGCGCCGGTAATGCGAAGCGGGAGGCCATCGCATATCTCCCGGAGCCTTGCGCGTATCCGCTCGCCGGCCGCGTTGAGGGAGTTGAAGCTCTCAGGCGTGAGGGCATCCATGGTGGCCTTTCCCGCCGCCATGGTGACCGGGTTCGCGTTGAAGGTGCCGGCGTGGCCCATTCGGTTGGGGCGACCGGGCTCGGTCATCGCCAGGATTTCGGCGCGGCCGACGAAGCCCCCCACCGGAAAGCCGCCCCCGATCACCTTGCCGAGGGTGGTGAGGTCCGGCGTCACCCCCAGGGCGCCCTGCGCGCCATGGAAGCCGAGCCGAAAGGCGATGATCTCATCGAAGATAAGGACCAAGCCGAACTCGTCGCAAAGCTCCCGGATCCGAGAGAGGAACGCGGGGGCCGGATGGATCATCCCCATCCGGTTGGCCATGGGCTCGACGATGATGGCGGCGATTTCTCCGGCCCGCTCCCGGACCGCGCCTTCCATCACCTCGGTGTCGTTGAATGGGAGCACCATAGTGCGGCCCAAACTGTTCGGAAGTCCGGCAGTTTCGGGAACGAGGTAGGGCGCGTCGGCGGGACCGACCTTGTCGGCCGGCGGGCTCACCGACCAGGAAACGTCGTCGTAGGTCCCGTGATAGCTGCCCTCGAACTTCACGAGCAGTTCCCTGCCCGTGAAAGCGCGGGCGGCGCGAATCGCCATCATGACCGCTTCGCTCCCTGAATTCGTAAAGCGGACGCGCTCGGCGGAGGGCAGCCGCTCGCTAAGCATCCCGGCCAGCTTCAGTTCCTTTTCCGTCTGCGCGAAATAGGCGGTGCCCACCTTCAGCTGATCGGCCGCCGCCTCGACGACGCGCGGGTCCGCGTGGCCGAGCGGGAGCGAGGTGGCGTTGAACCAAAAGTCGGTGACGGCGCGACCGTCCTGGTCGGTGAGGATCGCGCCCTCGCCTTTCACGATAAAGGGAGAATAAGGCTTCCGGATGACGGCGTCGCGGGAGTAGCCGCCGGGGAAAACGCCCTTGGCGCTTTCGTGGAGTTTCGCCGAGGCGGGCGTCAGCTTCCGGTAGCGCGCCTCGATCTCGCCCGCGCGCGCCTTGAGCCGGGAATAGAAATCGGTTTCGGTAGAGGGGGCGGTCACCTTCATTGGCGTACTCTCCATATCATCGCGCTTGAGCGCGGCGGCCCTTTATCGGCCAAAAAATCGACTGAAAATAAAATGGCTTTCGGCGCACACTTCGCAAGCATCATACATCCCCTGCCCTTCCGGGTCACCTCGGGAGGGTCCGCTGGAGACAGGCCTTGAGCGATCCCCCGGCGTGGGCGCGGGCGAATTCCTCCCCGTGAACCGCTGCGATTCGCTCGGCGTAGCCCGGCACCCCCCAAACCCCTCTGCACTCTTCGAACAACATATGTCCTGTTGGCCCCGTTTTGTTGATTCCCGCGAAGTCGCTCCCGAACACAACCTGATCGGGGGCGAACCCAGCCAGATATTCAATCTCCTTCATATGGCGCTTGAAGGTGCCGATAAAACCGGGGTGGGGCATGAGGCCGATGAGGCCGCCCGATGCGGTCAGCTTCCGCGCCAAATCCCTCGGCACGCCCCGTTGGCCCAATTCGGGATTGATGGGCTCGTCCAAATGGCCGTGGGAGTAGTGGAGCGCGTTTCCCGTTGCAAGGGCCAGATCGGCAAGCTCCTCCTTTGATTTGTGGTTCATGTGGGCGCAGTCGAGGAGAAATCCCTTCTCCCATGCCTTTCGGGCGAAGTCGCCCCCTAGAGGGGTGAGGCCCCTGCCGGGGTCGCCCGTCCCCCCGCCTCCGAGGGCATTGTCGGCGTTGTAGAGCGGGGCAAGGCTTCGGAAACCCTCCTCCCAGAGCCAATCGAGAAGTCCCAGATCCTTTTCCTTTTCGATGTAGTAGATTCCCTCGGCGTGCATGACCTGCCTTCCCGTCCCGTCGAGGTCCGCCGCCGAGAGGACGAGGGTGAGACCTTTCGCCTCCTTGATGGTCTGGATCTGCTCTTTCAAGTGCGCGAGCTGGATGTTCTGGGGATCGCCCATCTTGCGGAGCGGCGTACCCGCCTTCCGGCCGGTGGCGCTGAAGAGTCCACCCAGGCGCACCGCTGCCGGAAGGTCGATCTGCTCCAGGAGGTAGGGCCGGTCGTCCCGCGTGGCCTGGACGTGCCGGAGGTCGGTGTGAAAATCCCAAATGTCTTCGAAGCCGATCGCCATTCTTCCATCCCTCACAAACTTTGTTGATAATACCGGAGGCGGTACCGCCCGGCGCACGGAGGTTTTCCCACCGCACCCCTTGTCACAAATAACCTCCCATCCAGGCCAGGCTCTGGAGTGTGTCCACTTTCGGCCTGTACTCGCAACCGATCCAACCCTTGTAGCCGAGCCGGTCGATCAGATCGAAAAGGAACGGAAAATGGATCCCGCCCGTTCCCGGCTCGTGGCGCCCCGGATTGTCCGCGATTTGAATGTGGGCGACGTAGGGCAGCGCGCCTTCGATGTTGCGCGCGAGGTCTCCCTCTGTGATCTGCACGTGATATATGTCGAATTGCAGGTACAGATTCGGCATTCGCGCGTCCAGGATCACCTGGAGGGCGTCGCTCCGTTCAGTCAGAAAGTATCCCGGGTTGTCCCTCTCGTTGATCGGTTCGAGGAGAGCCTTGATGCCGTGCGCGGCGAAGGCCTCGGCGGCGAAGCACGCGCTTTCCACAAGGGTTTTGTGCGCGAGGGTGCGGTCTCCTCCGTCCGGCGTCATACCCGCCATGACGTGAACGCAGGGGCAGCCGAGGGCGACGGCGTACTCGATGGCGAGAGCGATACCGTCCCGGAATTCCATGGCCCGGTTAGGCAGACAGGCAAAACCCCGTTCCCCTTTCTCCGGGTCGCCCTTCGGGGAGTTGATGAGAACCTGCTCGAGATAGTTTGCACGATGCAGTCCGGCGAGTTCTTTATTATCGTACGCGTAGGGATAGGGGTACTCGACGGCCCGAAAGCCGGCCCGGGCGGCGAGTTCAAACCTTTCGATGAACGGCGACTCGGCGAACAGAAATTCGAGATTGGCGGAAAACCGAGGCATCGAAACCCCTCCCCTCCCCCGCCCGCGCGGCGGCTTCGGCGCACGAGCCGAGGCAGAATTCAGATTTGTTCGGATAGCCTTATGGATTCAAAATCCACCCACACTGCTTCAGACAGGGATCTGGCCATACGAAATAGTAGCCCCATTGACTGAATAGATCCCACATTTCCCAGATGAGTTCAAGATTTTCCCACAATATAAAACCGGCGACGGCATATAATTCAAGGTGGATACTCTGGTTATTTCTCTGACCCTAATGGTCATTTGAGTGAGGTTGCTCACAATCCACATTGGGCGATCCAAAAGGATGGCCGCGTCTCGATGACGAAGGACTTATCAGCGATACTATAAAGATATCACAAAAAGAATGCCTGGACCTATCTTAACGGAAAAACCTCCGGGAGAACGAAGGGAGGAGGCGTCCTCCTCCCCCCCCCGTACGCCGCCTACTCGATCTTCCGGCTCACCGGGCTGTGATTGACGAGGCCGGGCGCGAAGATCGAGTTCGGCCCGCCGCCGCCGTGCACCGCGATGAGGAGATCCTCCTTGTCCTCGACAACCGGAATGGTGGCGTTCTCCATGGTGTTCACCCCGAAGAATTTCTTCTTCCATGGACCCCAGCGCTCCCGCGCCTCAGGCGGGAAGGTGTGCACCGGGATCCGGTAGACCTCGTAGAGAAAGTCGCGCACAAGTTTCTTGTCGAAACCGCCCTGGGCCATCTTCTGCGCGTGGGCGGGACAGAAAAGGAGCATGTGCGAAGAGCGGGCGAACATGGGCCGGTTGCCGGAGCTGGCGAGCGCGGTCCCGAAGGTGCCGAGAATGCCCTGGGCGGTCACGGCGCTCTGGTCGTCCACCATCTGCATGGGCTCAATTCCCAAAATGGTGACGACGCTGTCCGACTCGCGGAAGCCACGCTCGACGTGGAGGGGCTCCCAGGGGCTCTGCTCGACGTTCTCGGTGATGGCCTCCGCCACCTTGCCGAGGTGGGCCTGGCAGTAGGCGCCGCGGGTATCGAGGTCGGCGGCGCAGTTGTAGAGGATGAGGCGCACGGCGCGGCCGAGGACGGCGTTCGGGAACCAGCCCATCCCAGTCAGGTCCCGTCCGTCGCTCATCCCCACCTCTTTGGCGATGGGCCCGTTCACCACGATGAGCGGGGACATTGTGTGCGCCGTGGTCAGGACGTGGTGCACCTTGAAGTCTTCCTCCTCCATCGCCCGCACGATGGCGACGAGAATGGGCATCATCTCGGGGGTGCAGCCCGCCATAACCGCGTTCGCCGCGATGCGCTCGACGGTGATGTCCGCGAGGCGCGGCATGTAGCGGGCGATCACCTCCGCCCCGGGCCGTCCCGCGGCGGCGGCGAAGCGCTCGACCAGGGGCAGGAGGGGAGGGATCACGGGGAGGCCGTCGGTCACCCCTCGCTCGAGGAGCGCCCGGTTCACTTCGATGAAGTCCCCCGGGACGGCGAGAACGGACTCTTGCGCCAGGGCGCCCCCCCCCGGCGCGTCATCCTCGCGTATGGCGCGCCGCCACTCGGCCGCGATGGGGTCGGCGGACGCAAAGGCGATACGCCTTAAACCCTCCCCGCTCTCGTGGGCCACGGTGTTGTCCAGGAGATGGAGGCGAAAGTCGGGCGTCCACCGGTAGGAGCGCGCGTAGGCGCGCGCCGCCTTCTCGAAATCCCGGGCCACCACGACGACCGTGGGGACCCCCCGCTTCTCCAGCCGGATCGCGTCGCGGACACTCCGCGACGTGCAGTCCCCTCAGACCCCGAATCCAGTCACCGCCGCATCGGCGTTCGCAGCGATCTCGTCGTAGATCGCCTCGGCTTCATCGTGGGGGACCCACTGACCCTTCTTCCGCTGGATGGAGACGCTCGCTTCGAATTTCTCCGATACCGCCTCCCCCACGTGCTGAAGGAACTCGTCGGCGTGGCGCGTGTTGTTCTCGAGGAGGCCGACTCGAAGGCCCTCTACCTTCTCGACAGACCGCACGCCTTCCAGAGTTTCGGTGGCCGCCGAGACGGCGGCGACGGGATTGACGATTTCGATCGACTTTTTTCCGCTCATCGGTGCTCCCCCTCTCCCCTCCCGAAATGACGGAGGTGAATCAGCTTTTCCCAATCCGGCATCACCCACTTTGCTCCTTGAAGAGAGGCATCCTAACCTCAAATGGCCATCCCAGGCCACGATTCTTTTCCGACCGACCGGCTCGGGTCCCAAACAGCTCCCCGTCCCTGGACAACAGTCAACCATCGCCTTTTTTTCAAGCATTCTGGAGCTCCCCGGACATCCTTCTCCTGTAGAGCCAACTTACTCAACCCGAGGGCGTCATCAAGTTCCCGGAAAGCGAGCAAGCCCGCGTCTGAGGTGATGGTGGTTCCCCGGAACTCAAGCTTCAATCTGCGGTCAAAATGGACTCTCAGAGGGCTCTTCGCGGCTTCACCCACCGGGTGTTCTCCATCAGCGGGCGAGAGG
>CAZUHN010000085.1:0-3203 GCA_964620535.1 uncultured Nitrospinaceae bacterium
GTTCAGGAACGAAAGCATGTAGTTGAACGGAAATGCGAATTTCACCGAGTTCAGGTTGGCGCGGACCTGTAGATAATACCGCGCTTTGGGGTCGAGCGCCCTGGTCTTCGCGATGGCGTGGCCGTTGATCTCCGCCATCCAATCCATCATTTTCTTCCGGTCCTTCGTGACTTTCTCGATTTTCTCGTCCAATCCGTTCTGGGAGATAAAAGTGTATGCCTTTTTCAAGGCGTCGAATTTCACCTGATGAGTCAAGGTTTGCCGGTCCATCTCGATGTCGAAGAGAACGGCCCGGTCTCGCATCAGCGCGAGTTCGTAGGTGAATCGAGTCGTCACCCCGCTGTGGAGGGCCTCGAACACCTTGGGCGAGAAGGCGCTCCCCAATGACACGAAAGCGAGTAGGCGGCCCTTTTTTTCCACGACCGCAACATCCTTGATTTCGGGGGCGCTTTTGCCGTCGGGGGCGGCAAGGGCGGAGGATGCGGCGAGCATCATCCCCGAAACCAGGAGAGCTCCGGCAAAAAACCCCCTGGCTGCCGCCACGGACCGCCATAATCCACAGAAATTCATCACCTTACCGTTCATACCCCCTCCCGGCGCACGAGAGGATTCTAGCGGATTTTCCCCTCATCCCTCAATCCGTTATTTAGCACCTTCCCGGCCCTTCGCCGCGAGCGCCCGGAGCTCGTAGAGTTTTTCCAGCGCTGCCCGGGGGCTCAGGCCGTCGAGGTCGATTTCGAGCAGCCTGGCCTCGATTTCCGGGGACGAGGACCCGAAAAGGGATAGTTGATGATCCACCATCCCGGAGGCGCCCAAGGGGCCGCCGGAAGGATGGGCGGGGGCGATGGGAGAGGCGGTTTCCCCTTCCAGTCCGGCGAGTATATCGCGCGCCCGCGAGATGACCTCGGGGGGCAGACCCGCCAGCCGGCCCACATGAATTCCGTAGCTCCTGTCGCTGCTCCCCTCGCTCACCTTTCGCAAAAAGACCACCTCTTCGCCCCACTCGCGGACCTCCACCGTCAGATTCGACACGCGCGGCAGCCGATTCGCGAGATCGGCCATCTCGTGGTAGTGGGTGGCGAAAAGCGTCCGCGCCCGGTGGGCGGCGGCGTCGTGAAGATACTCGACCACGGCCCACGCGATGCTCACCCCATCGTAGGTACTCGTTCCCCTGCCCACCTCGTCGAGAACGACAAAACTCCTCGATGTGGCCTCCCGGAGAATGGTGGCCGTCTCCACCATTTCGACCATGAAGGTGCTCTGCCCCTCGAGGAGGCGGTCATGCGCCCCGACGCGGGTGAAGACCCGATCGACGACGCCGATGCGCGCCGATTCGGCGGGAACGAAACTTCCGATCTGCGCCATGAGGATAATCAGGGCCGACTGGCGGAGGAAGGTGGATTTTCCCGCCATGTTCGGCCCCGTCACGATCATGATCTGCCGCTCCGCTCCGGCCTTCAGGTCGTTGGGGACGAAAGCCGAGGAAATATCCGCCTCCATGACGGGATGGCGCCCCTCGATGATATCGATATGCTCGCCCTCGTTGACCTCGGGGCGGACATATCCTCTCATCACGGCGAGTTCGGCCAGCGCGGCGAGGGCGTCGATCCGCGCCACCCGGTCCGCCGCCTGAAGAATCCGCCTGGACTCTGACGCCACGCAGGCCCGAAGGCGGCCGAAAAGGCGGTATTCGAGTTCCTTCGCCTTTTCCTCGGCGCCCAGGACTTCGTCCTCGATTTTTTTGAGTTCGGGCGTCACGTACCGCTCCGCCGAGACCAGGGTCTGCTTGCGCGTGTATTCGATCGGTGCCTCCTCGGAGTATCGCTTGGGCAACTCGAGATAGAAGCCGAACACCCTGTTGAACCCGACCTTCACCGGCAGGTCGGTTCGTTCGCGCTCCTCACTCTGATAGGACTCGATCCAGGACTTTCCGTCCCGGCTCGCGGCCCGGAGGCGGTCGAGATCGGCGTCCACCCCGTCCCGGATCATCCCGCCCTCCCGGATGGTGAGAGGGGGGGGAGGATCGTCCTGAAGCGTATCGCGGAGTTCGGCTGACAAATCCTCGAGCGAGTCCCAATCCTCCGAGATATCGGCCAATTCGGCTGCCTCCGCGCCCGCGAGCGCATCCGCCAGCGGAGGCAGCGCGGCCAGAGAGTGTCCCAGCGCCAGGAGGTCTCTGGCGTTGGCCGTCTGGATTCCCACCCGTCCCAGAATTCTCTCGAGGTCCTGAATCCGGGCCAGTGATTCGCGAAGAGCGCCACGCCGGGACAAGCCATCGACGAGTTCCTCGACAGCATCCGCACGCCGCGCCACCGCCCCGGCGGAAATCAGCGGCGAGAGGACCCAACGCCTCAGAAGACGGCCCCCCATCGCCGTCAGGGTCTCGTCCATCAAACCCAGCAGGGTTCCTTTCCGGCCGCCATCCATCGCCGAGCGTACGAGTTCGAGGTTCCGCTGGGTGGCGGCGTCGAGCAACATGGTGTCCGACATTCGCCGGAAGGAAACCGGCCGCAGGTGGGGAAGGCCTCCAGGCTGGATTTCTCGGAGATAGGCGAGCAGCGCAGCGGCGGCGGCGGCGGCCAGCGGATGGTTCGCCGCCTCGGATTCGACCCTCTCATCGTCGCCGAATTGTTCGGCGAGCTGGACGGCGGGAGAACTCCAGGTCTCTTCCACCCCCCGCTGTTCAAGACGCGCGCCAAACGCCTTCAGACGCTCGGATGCCGCCTGCGGCATTTCGACGCCGGGCGGGATCAACACCTCCCTCGGCCTCAGCCGCTCGAGTTCGTCCGCCATGAGGGCGCCCGAGCGCTCTCCCACGATCTCCGAGGCGCAATATTCGCCGGTGGACAGATCCACCCACGCCACGCCCCAGCCTCCTTCCCCTTCCGCACCCCCGGCCGTGAGGCCCGCGAGGTAGCAGCCCTCCTTGTCCTCGACGAGCAAGGGATTGCTCACCGTCCCCGGCGTGAGAGTGCGGACGACTTCGCGCCGGACGATTCCCTTTCCCTCGGCGGGCGTGCTCACCTGCTCGCATATCGCCACCTTGTGGCCCGCTTCGAGGAGGCGGGCCGAATAGGCGTCTCCCGCATGAAGGGGAACGCCGCACATCGAGATGGGCACGCCGTCCGAGTCCTTCTGGCGCGAGGTCAGGGTAAGTTCGAGCTCCTTCGCTGCTATGTGGGCGTCCTCGTAGAACATCTCGA
>CAZUHN010000086.1:0-4924 GCA_964620535.1 uncultured Nitrospinaceae bacterium
CGCCCCGCTCGGCAAGCAGGCTGCCTGCGGCGCGCGCTCCGCTTCGTACAGCCCCTTCCACCGTCGCGGGCAGGCCGGTGGCTGTCCAATCTCCGGCCAAAAACAGCCCTTTCGCTGGGCATACCGGTCCCGGCCGCCAGGCTTGCTCATCCACGCCGTTCGCCCAAGTCGCCGCTTTTTCCGCGATTACTAAGAGTCTTTCCACTCGCCTGTCTGGAAAAATTCGGGACACCGTCTCAAGGGCCGCCTCTTTTTGGGGATCTCGCCCAAGGGCGGCTATCGAGTCCTCCCCTCCGGCCAACAACGCGATGCGCCCGCTTTTTTCTCCGGTCCCATCCGGCGGACGAAAAATCCAGTGCCAGGGCTCGCCCAGCAGTGCTTCAATGATTGGGCCGGGAACGGCGTGATTTAGCCAAACATACGCACTGACGATTGGGCTGGGCCGGAAACGGCCGATCCTCCTCCAAGGCTCCTCACAGGAAATAGAATCAGGAAGGAGTGACAGCAGGGCCGGAGGCGGAACCGCGGCCACAACCGCCCGGACCGCCAATATTTCACCATGATCCAAAACGAGTCCGCGGACCCGGCCATTTCCCGTCTCAATTCGCCTGACAGGCCTTGAGGTGAGAATCTCACCGCCCAGGCTCCGTATCCGCTTGGTCGCATTTTCCACCCATAAATCGCCCAAAGGAACCGTGGACACTCCCAGTGCCGCTCCGGCGGGCCCTTCGCCGAATGCCTCGATCAGAACATTCCGAAAAATTCGGGCGCTACCCAACTCCAAGGGCAAGTTCAGAACCGCTCGGGCGAACGGCTCCCAAAACCACCGGAGCGTATCTTCGCCCTGCCCGTTGCGAACGAGCATGTCCGCGACCGTTCCCTCCCCTCCTTCCCGCGAGGAGAGAATTTCGAAAATGCCCCGTACAATCCGTAAACGGGACAATAGACTGGGCCCCCGCCAGCGAAGAAGACCCATAAACTGGCCGAGCACGCCGCCCGCGTGGGGAAACGCCAACCGCGCGGTGAGCGACCCGCCCGGAAGTGTCCGGTCAGAAAGAATATAAGAAAGGCGGAAGGAGAGATCGAACCGCAATAATGAATCCGCGCCGATGCGAGAGAGAAAATCACGGAGGGACGGGTTCGCCGCCATAAAAAGGTGAGGTCCCCAGTCGAGCGCTTCTTTCGAGGAGGGGTCCGAAAAACTACGCGCACGGCCGCCGAGCAAACGGCCCGCTTCAATGACGATTACTCTCTCGCCCGCCTCGGCCAAGTGAAGGGCGGCCGTCATCCCGGCGAACCCAGAGCCGATCACCGCGACGGGCCCGCCACCCGGCGCTGACATGGTCTCAGAAATCATACACCCCAAAGGCAGCGGGCCACCTCTCGAAGTTTGGACCAGACCGATAATTTGGGGCGCGCCCCCCATACTGGAAAAGAATCAGTTTCTATCTTCTCGAGTAGTCTGCGGTAAATCATCGCCATCAATCGCGGGGGAAAAAGAGGCCACTTTTTTCCATCTGGCAAGGATCGCTCGGCTTCCCGGTAAAATGCCTTCGCCCGCTCCGCCTCAAAACCCAACAGCGCCATCATTTCGCCGGTGAGTGCTCCGCGTCGTATTTCCTCCTCTTTGACTCCAAAACGGTCCAGATCCTCTAAGGGGAGATACATTCTTCCCTCTTTCGCGTCCGCTCCCAGATCGCGAAGGATATTTGTCAGTTGCAAGGCCAGTCCCGTATTGCGCGCGAAAGCTTCGGCCTGGGACAAGGCGACGCCAAAAATCGGGAGACTCGCAAGGCCAACCGCTGAGGCAACTTTCTCACAGTAAAGACGGAGATCACCAAAGGCGTGAAATCGCAGCCGATCTAGATCCATTTCCACCCCCTCGCACACCTCACGGAGATGACCGGAGAAGTCGCCGAAAGCAGACGCCGTCCAGGCAAGTTCTCGCATGATGGGATGAATGTGCGCCTTTCCCGACAAACGCTCCAGGCTTTCCTTCCATGCACCCAGGAGGAGGCGCTTTTCTTTTTTGTCCCCGGGAGAGTCCACGATATCATCTATTATGCGGCAAAAACTATAAACCGCGTTTAGCCCCCTGCGGCGCTTCGGAGGCATCACAAGAAAAGCGAGATAAAAATTGGATCGGCTTTGACGAACCAGCCAGCTACAGTAATTCCTGTCGGTGCTTTCAGATGATTTTTTCTCAATCCGTTTCATCAAGCGGGAGGCCGGCAAAAAAATACTCAAGAAACATGACGCCTTGTCAGCCCCGCTCAACCGGGGGGAGCGGGTCAACACGTCGAAATCGGCCCTCTCAATGGCTTCCAAAGCGGCCATCCCCCCTCGGCATATTGCACGCAACTCCAAACCGAGGCGCCCATCCGCATTTTCCAGCAGAGACATTCCCTCGGCAAAAATCGATCGAACTCTCCGAATTTGAAAAACCATCAGGGCCCGGAAGCTAGGACCAATCCTTTGTCCTCCGAGAACATTTTCCGGAACACCGAACGACCGAAGCTCCTCTTGGGGAAGGTATATTCTGCCCCTCCGGTAATCCGCTCCCACGTCCTGCAAATGATTTGCAATTTGGAGAGCTGTACAAATGCAATCCGAGGCCCGAAACGCCTCCTCATCCCTGACCCCGTGAAGCATGAGTACGATACGGCCGATCGGGTTCGCAGAAAGGCGGCAATAAGTTTCCAGGGAGGAAAAATCCGGATACCGGGCGACTTCCAAATCCTGGCGAAAGGCAGAGAGCAGATCGCGGAAGGGTTGAAGAGGAAGATCGTAAGAGTGAATGGTCTCGGCCAATGCTGTAAATATCGGGCCTTCCGTGATTCCCTCTCCCGTTTCCTCCAAACGGCGGGCCCATTCGTCCAATTTGTTTAACCGGGAGCGGAAATGCTCCGGCTCGTCGGCAAAATCGTCGGCATACCTCGCAAATGCATATACGGCTGCCACGTGGGGGCGAACCCTCCTAGAGAGCAGTCGCGAGGCCACGGGAAAGTTTTCGTAATGCGCCGAGGCCAGCGCCTGGCAGAAGCGAAACGCCTCGGAAATTTCTGCAGGATTTTTTTCCATGGACGCGTTCAACACGCCTTTACCTCGAGGAGCGGGTGGTGCGGCAAGATCCTCCTGGCTGAGGACATCGATGATGGGCTTGTCCGCCGGGAGAAATGAAAAATCCCTGAGCCGGCGCCGCTGCACCCATTGGTGGTTCGCCACTTCAATGTTCCTCGACTCTCCCGAGCACCAAGAACATTCATAAAAGCGCAGATGCACGGCAGTCTCTCCATAATTGCAAACCGTCTCCCAATACAAAGAACCTATCCTCACTTCGATTCCCACCTCTTCCCGGATTTCCCGGGCGAGGGCGGCTTCCGGCATTTCGTCGACCCTGATCTTTCCGCCCGGAAATTCCCACAAGCCAGGGAAGTGTCCTCCCGAGGGGCGCTGGCAGATAAGCACATTTCCCCCGCGGTCGACGATTCCCGCAACTACCGGGACGGCAGGCTCACTCTGGGCGCACACGTTATTCTCCGAATGGCCAACACGGGTTCGGCGGGGAAAATCGCCATTTTCGAATTGTTCCCGCGGGCGGCAAATGCCGGATAGCATCCGAGGTGCCCGCCTCCCGCCGAGCTACTTTTCCAAGTCGAGCGGCAAGATCGAACCGGCGAATATGTTTGGCTCGGCCATTTCCAGCGCCGCTTCCCAAGCTTCTACGCCCGCGTAGGGCCCGCCGGGAATGGCGACGCCGGGGTATTTCACCTCCAGCCGATCAGCATCGAAAGGCCAGGGCGCAAACCCCAAAACCTCGTCCGAGAGGATCTGGATTCGGAGACCGCTGGTGGGAAATTGACGGATTGATCCCTTCGATGGGGCAATTTCAGGCGCTCTGCAAACCAAAAGAGAGAGTGTATCGCACGTGCCGAGAAGGAGGGCGGAGCCTTTAATTGAAGCATTTTCGACCGGGCTGAAATTACGAGCGAATACGAACCTTTTTTCCTCCTGGGTTTGCATAAACCTCCGGAGAAGGCTCATCTCCTCGGAAGGGGCCCCGCGGAGCCCGGTCTCGGCCAACAGGGAAAAATGACAACTCACCATGAAGCCTGAAAAAGCGCGGTACTCACCGCAACGCTCGACGCTCTCCTCCCATATCACAGTTGCCTCTTCGGCGGTTGAGCCAAAAAAACTCATCGAGGTCCGCGTCTCCGGGTCATAGCGCGAAGAGGCGTCCGGGCCGCACCAGCCAACGTCGTGGTTGTCAATGGCAAATAAAACCGCGTCTTTCAAAGAGGGTTCCGGAGCAGGAACGATTTCATTCCCTTTCCAGTGCCGGGCGAGGGTCCCCGCCACGCGGGCGTGATCGTGCTGGGTGATGAGGCGGGTTTCCCCGTTCATGGGCCGGACAATCATTCCGCTTATTTCTCCAAACCGATCCCTCCCCCGCTCCGGAAGTTTGCCGGGCGGCGGCCAGCCCATCCGGGAACCTGACAAGGGCAAAAGTGCGATCCTTCCGCCCCTGCCGCAAGCGTTCCTTGAAACCATTCCAACTTATTGTCGCATGTCAGTTGTGGCGAATGTAGCAAGCCGCACACCGGGGGACAAGCGCCGGTTCGAGGGCATCTCCCTGGAAACTCGCGCCCTTTCACCGGCCCGGCCGCCCCCCCGGCAGAGAGGGAAGGAAGAGCCGCTTCCGGCGGCTTCCGGAGTTTTCCCTCATAAATAATTGATAATACACTTCTTATAAAAAATGAGCTCCATTAATCATATTCACATAAATGGATGCTTCCCCCCCCTCCCCAAAAAATACACACGCCACGTGCCGTGCGAGGCCAGAGGGGGGGGGGCGAAAAGGGAGTCAGCTCCCGTAGAATACCTCGCACGCCAAGGGCAACGCGCCGGGAGGCGAGACCGGGTG
>CAZUHN010000087.1:0-3776 GCA_964620535.1 uncultured Nitrospinaceae bacterium
CACTTCGGTTTTCGTCCTTTTCTCTTGCTGGCTTGTGGGCCGAAGGATGATTGGCTGAGAATGGGGGTCCATCAGGAAGCGATATGCCTCCCCAAGCCTTTCCGGTTTCACGAGAGCCTGCTCCGATTCCAACATTCCGCCGACGAGAGGGTGAACCGTTACGATGGGGCCGTTTTCCGCCGCCTCCTCTTGGACGGGAAGGGCGGGAAGTTCCTCCTTGAGGCAGAGGCGGAGGGGTTGGGCCCGCGCGCCGGGGTCATGATGCGGCTACGCGCTCCGGGCCGCCTGACCCGCATGGCGATCGCGGCGGGCGAGGCAAGTCTTCGCCACATTCTCGCGCTCGATCTGGAAATGGCGCCTTTTTTACCGGATGGCTGAGGCCGACACGGTGCTCAAGCCGATCGTTCGCCGATTCCGTGGCCTTCGGCCGGTGCGCTTCCTCAGCGTGTTCGAGGCTCTCGTGACCGCGATCACCGCACAGTAAATCAACCTCAGCTTCGCGGGTGTCATCCGGCGCCGCCTTGTCGAACGATGGGGCGAGCGGATGGATATCGGCGGAGAGCGCCATTATGCTTTTCCCTGCCCGGAGCGCCTGGCGCGGGCAAGGGAGACGACGCTGCGGAACATGCAGTTCTCCGGCCGGAAGCCGCAGTACGTCATCGGGGTGGCCAGGGCGGCGGCGGACGGACTCCTCGACGCGGACGAACTCCGGCGGCTCCCGTTGGAGAAAGCCATTGCGCGGCAGGTCTCCATCCGAGGAGTGGGCCGGTAGACCGCGGAGCAGGTGCTGTTCCGGGCGCTGGGCAGGGTGGAGGCCATTCCGGCCGGGGACCTGGGTGTACAAAAGGTGGTGGCGCGGTATTGTTTCGGGAAAGAGAAAATGGATGAGGATCGCGTGCGGAGGCGCGCGCGCCGCTGGGCGCCCTCGCGGTCACTTACCTGTTCGCCGCTTGGTGCGCGGACATGCCTTCCGCCACGGAGGATTAAGGCCGGAGGGGCGAAGAGCCGAGGGCGTCAACCCGGCATGAGGGCTCAGGATGGCTGGCCTGCGCGAACTCAATGAACGGCGCGAATCGGAGATTCTCGCGCCCTATGCCGCCAAGAGCGCAGAGAGCCTGGGCCGGGTCTACCTCGAACTCGAGCATGGGATGCGCACCGCCTTTCAGCGGGACCGTGACAGGATCATTCACACCACAGCCTTCCGGCGCCTCGAGTACAAGACCCAGGTATTCGTCAGCCATGAAGGCGATCATTACCGTACCCGCCTGACCCACACCCTTGAGGTGAGTCAGATCGCCCGCTCGATCAGTCGGGCGCTACGGCTGAACGAAGAGCTTGCCGAGGCCATGGCGCTGGCTCACGATCTCGGTCATCCTCCCTTCGGCCATGCGGGCGAAAAGGTGCTCAACGAAATGATGGCCGGCTACGGCGGCTTCGAACACAACCTCCAGGCGCTCCGCCGGGTCGAGCGCCTGGAGGGGCGATATCCCTCATTTCCCGGGCTGAACCTCACATGGGAGACCCGGGAGGGAATCATCAAGTACATCAACCGTTATCAGGGCCCCATGCCCGGAGGGCTCACGAACGAGATCGCCCCCAGCCTGGAGGGACAGGTGGTGGATGTAGCCGATGAGATTGCCTACAACAACCACGATCTGGACGATGGTCTCGCATCGGCGCTCTTTCGGGCGGAGGATTTGCAAAAAACCTCTCTCTGGTCGGAACACCATGGTGCCGCACGGCGGAGCTTTCCGGACGCTTCCAAGCGCATTCTCCGGCACGAGACCATCCGCCGAATTATCAATGACCAGGTAACCGACCTCGTTTCCGCGACCCAAGGACGCATCGACGAGCAGGGTTTTAAGGACATCGGTGACGTGCGCCGGGGTGGCCACGGCACCGTCGCCTTCAGCGGAGAGATGGAAGTGCGGAACCGTGAGTTGAAGCGGTTTTTGATGGAACGGATGTACCGGAATCCGCACCTCGTCAAGCTGGGGGAGAATGCCTGCCGAACCGTGACGGACCTATTTCAGGTCTACGTAACCCATCCTGAAAAGTTTCCGTCCCACGAAGCCGAACGCCGGGAGATCGACGGGCTGCATCGAATGGTTTGCGATTACGTATCCGGCATGACCGACCGCTTTGCTCTCGAGCAGCGTGCAATTCACTTCGGCACTGCCATGCCGGGGTGAACCGGCCGCCGGCGGGAGACGGAGGGCTACGGCTTCAGCGTGACGTTGTACCTTGTCCGCCGCCGCTGGACGAGGAGTTGGACACGCGGAAAGTCGCGTGCGCGGACGAGGGCGTGGCGGAATGAAGAGATGTCGTTCGTGTTGACACCGTTGATCTGGCGGACGATGTCTCCCGGTCGAATTCCGATGTTCTGGGCGGCGGCGCCCTCGATGATTTTGGTGACGAGGACGCCCTGCCGCGTCATCAATCGATAAGTGTTTATCGCCTTTTCGTTGATAGAGGCGACGCGGATGCCCAGCCATTCCTCTGCGATCTTGTCGGCCAGTTTCTCCGGAACCCCGCCCAGGGTGATTTCCTGTTCGAGAACTTTCCCCTGCCGCCATATCCTAATTTCCAGCCTGGAGCCTACCGTGTAGCCCGCCAGCTCGTTCAGGAAATCGTCGCGCGAAGATAGACCCTTTCCGCCGAAGGAGAGAAGAACGTCTCCCCGCCGGATTCCTGTCCTTTCCGCCGGGCTGCCTTTGAATACCTTTACCGTGACGGCACCCCGCTCTTCGGAATAGCCAAGATACTTGGCAATGCGGGTGTTGAGATCCTGGAGGACGATGCCTGCCCACCCTTTTCGGACCTTTCCGAAAAGGATGAGGTCGCTCACGATACGGTGGGCGCGGTCGATGGGAATGGCGAAACCAATCCCCTGTGCGTTGCTGAAGATCGCGGTGTTGATCCCGATAAGGTCGCCGTAGAGGTTCATGAGGGGGCCGCCCGAGTTGCCCGGATTGATCGAGGCGTCCGTCTGGATGAAGTCGGAGGGGCGTCTTTCGGGCCTCCTGCCGTTTTCGTCGAGGGAGCGGCCCAGCGCACTCACCACCCCCGTGGTGACCGTGTGGGAAAGGCCAAATGGATTGCCGATGGCGATGACCGTCTCGCCGATCATCAGATCGTTGGAGCGGCCCATGAGCAGGTGGGGAAGCGGATCTTTCGCATCGATTTTTATGACCGCAAGGTCATTCGCGGGATCCGACCCGATGAGGCGGGCCGGAAAGGAGCGGCCGTCGGCGAGGACGACCCGGATATTGCTCGCACGCGAGATGACGTGCTCATTCGTGAGAATGAAGCCCTCCGGGCGGATGATAACGCCGGAACCCAGGCTGCTCGGCTTGCGTGATTTGCGGGGACGGCTGAAGAACTCCCGGAAGAGTTCATCCACCAAAGGGCTTCTATATTGCGAAAAAGGGTTCGCCTCACGGTGAATCTGCAAGGTGCTAACGTTGACAACAGCGGACGCGGCACGCTCAACGGCCCGAACGATGGGTGTCCGCCTTCCTTCCTGGTTGCGCGCTGCTGAGGCTGTGAGCGGTCCGTAGGCCGACAGGGTGGCCGTTAGAGCCAAGCCTAGGAGAAGAAAGCGCCTCTCCTTTCTTCCCATGTTTTTCCCCATGACGTATCTTACGCTTCCTGCCGATTTCCGAGGGCCCGTCAATACTTGAGAGCGGCGAAAATGTTAGATCCCTTTCTTCGGATGAGGATGAGAACCAATCCATCGGGACGGGTTCGTTTCAGCGCACTCTTGTACTCCGCGA